>JABDKK010000083.1 GCA_013002265.1 Candidatus Nitrosopumilus sp.
CAATTGAGCATTAGAAGATATTTGTAAAAATGATAAAATTGAGGATTGGTTTGATATTTAATATAAAAGTGAGGGCCCTCGAGGGGAATCGAACTCCTGTCCGAGGATCCACAATCCTCTATACTAACCACTATACTACGAGGGCCACGAGAAAGATAACTAATCAATCCTGTAATAATCTTTGAGTTTCAACTGAAAATCAGACTGTAGATTTATTATTGACTAGTTGAAAATAACATTATGAGATTATGGTGGCTTGCTATGGCAATAGCAATTGGACTCACATGGGTTGGAGTTAATTATTTATTTCCATGGCACTAACCACAAATTATATCATATAGTGCATGTAGAAAAAATAAAAAATCGTTTCAACTATCGATCGCTTTAAATTTGTTAAATTAGGCTATTTTTCAATTTGAGAAAAGGATTCATTACAAACAGATTACGTTCGGGTAGAAAGCCAACAGAAGTTACTGTTCAGAGTAAAATGGAGACCATACAGGGTAAAAAATTTGTGTGGATGGATTTACAGAATCCAGACAGGGCCGACGTTGAGAAATTAGCTGAAAAATTCAATTTCAATTCATTAAACATAGAAGACTGTATGACTAAATTCGAACTGCCCAAGCTGGACAGGTATGAAGATCATTTTTTTGTAATTTTACATTTCCCTCCATTATCCCATAAAGTAGGCGATGCAAAAAATAGCCAATTATCACTTTTTGTTGGAAATGATTTTCTTGTAACTGTTCATCAGGGAGACCTAAAACCTCTAGTAGATTTGGTAAATATTTGTAAAACTGATTCAGACATCCAAAGAAAAGAAAGACTCTTGGCAAAATCATCAGGATTACTACTCCATGAAATCATCGATGTTTTAGTAGATGATCTTTTACATACATCAAGAAAAATTATTGCAAATTTAGATGAACTAGAAGACAGGGTATTTGATGAGACAAAACCAGTTGCAAGAAGTATTGCATTGCAAAGAAGAGAAATTAACAGATTAAGAAGAATTGCCAATCCATTAAAGAAATTTGTTTTAGAAATTGCTAAGAATGTTAAAGGATTTTCTGATTTAGAAGATGAGAGTCTTTCTTTGTTTTATGATGACGTTATTGATCACATAGACAAAGTAATTGAGACATTAGAAGAATCAAGAGAGACCATGGAGATTTACAAGGATACAGACTTTGTGCTAAGTACTGAAAAAACTAACAAAGTTCTTGCTGTTCTAACAATTATCTTTACATTAGCAATTCCCTCAACTGTTATTGGTACTTTCTATGGAATGAACATTGATTTGCCTGGTGGGATCACAAGTGAGAGTCCAGTTTTTTTGGGTCCATACACAACTCTAATAATCATAGTTTTAGCATCAGCAATTCCTGCAATTATGATGTTTACATATTTTAGAAAACTTGGATGGATAAACAATTAAAAAAACTATTTTTCAAATATTGAAGATTTTAAATATTTTCAGATTTGATAAATAGGAATGAGATTAATTAAATACGAGATAATTTAACCTAAATTATGGGTAAAATTAAAATTCGAACCGGTAGGGGTACTGGAACTATTGAAGTTGACGATGATCCATCAAAATGGTCTGGTGACGAATATAGAAAAATTCAGGAAGCAAGAAAAAAAGCTGCCGCAAATAGAACGGTTCAGACAGGCAGAGGAACAGGTTCAAGAAAACTAGGAGACACGCCTGATCCAAAAGACAGACCTTCAACAGAAGGAATGACAAGGGTTACAGGCAGAGGAACGGGTTCAAGAAAAAGCAGAAACAAAGGTTCAGGTTAGAAAAAACCCATAATTTTCATTTTTGGATTTTTCTGCTAGTGTATATTGTACTTAGATTTTGATATTTGGATTTCCAGCTTTGAGTTTTTCCCAATCTGCAAGGAAGTTATCCAATCCAATTTTAGTCAGTGGGTGATGTAGCATCTTATCTAATACTGCAGGAGGCAATGTAACTACATCAGCTCCAATTTTAGCAGCATCAACTACGTGAATAGGATGACGTACACTTGCAACTAGAATCTGAGTTTTAAGGTGAGGATAATTTTTAAAAATTTCTTTAATTTCTTGAATCAGATTAATTCCATTTTGTCCAATATCATCTAATCTTCCAATAAATGGACTAACATATCTTGCTCCAGATTTTGCAGCAAGCAAAGCTTGATTTGGAGAAAAAATCAAAGTGACATTAACTGGAATTCCCTCTGAAGATAAGGACTTGCAAGCCTTAAGGCCATCTGGTGTCATTGGAACCTTTACTACAACATTATCACCATATTCACGAAGACGTTTGCCTTCTTCCATCATGCCGGAATATTCAGTACTTACAACTTCTAAACTTACATCACCTTTGATAATTTTTGTAATCTCTGCCATGGCATCTTTTGGATTACCACCTTCCTTTGACATTAAAGATGGGTTCGTAGTAATTCCATCAAGCAATCCCATGTCATTGAATTTTTTTATTGATTCAAGATTTGCAGTGTCAAGAAATATCTTCATAACTTTTTACTCCTAATTTCTTTGACTTTTTTTGCCATATTAAAAGATGTTATTCCATGCTTCTCTAAGAGCAAAGGAATTTCATTATCTCGTGCAGATTCTCCAAACATATCCTGTGCACCAATTCTCTTGATTGGAACAGGGTACGATTCAGAGACTGATTCAGCTACGGCTGAACCCAATCCTCCAAAAATATTATGTTCCTCAGCAGTCACTATACCTCCAGTTTCCCTTGCAGTTTTTTCCAACAATTGATTATCAATTGGCTTAATTGAAAACATATCCAAAACTCTACAAGAGATTCCTTCTTGCTGTAATGTCTCAGCTGCCTCTAAGGCCATCCTCACGGTAATTCCACATGCTGCAATTGTACAATCTGAACCATCCCTTAGCGTTATTGCTTTACCAATTTCAAATTCTTGAACATCGGAATGAATAAGAGGAGTTTTAGATCTTGCCATCCTCATGTAAAATGGACCATACTCTCTTGCCATTAACTGAGTTAATTTTGATACTGCAACAGTGTCAGCTGGAATGAGAACACGGAAGTTAGGAATTGCCCTCATTATTGCAATGTCTTCAATTTGCTGATGAGATCCGCCGTCAGGGCCTACTGTCAGTCCCCCGTGAGAAACAACCAATTTTACATTTAGGCCATTTTTTCCAGGTGGTGAAGGATAGGCAATGTTATTTCTTATTTGATCAACTGCTCTTCCAGGCAAGAAGATTGCATATGTACTTGCAAATGAAACTTTACCTGAAGCTGCTAAACCAGCCGAAGTAGTAACAAGATTTGCTTCTGCAATTCCAACATTAAAAAATCTATTTGGAAATTCTTTTTCAAAGCTTGATGTCTTTAACGAATCAGTAGTGTCTGCCCCCAATACTACGACATTTGGATTTTCTTTTCCGACTTGAATCAAAGTTTTTGAGTATTCTGAACGCATGTCAGTCATTACGGGTTCATTCAAATGTATTTGGCCTCCTGTGCAATTTTCCTAATTTGATCTTTCGTTTCTCCAAGAACATGCAAGTTAATCCACTTGTTAACTAGTTCCTTACCACCTAACTCATTTGCCTTATCAAGCATGGTTTGTCTTCTAGATTTTAATATCTCAGATCTAAAATCTCTAATTGCATCTCGAATATCTTGCTGTCCAATAATTGCACTGCCGCCAACAAAGACACGTGCTCCATCAGCAAAAATCGAGCCTATATTTTCAAGATTCACACCGCCGTCAGCCTCAATGTAACCTGAAAAATTATTTTGTCGTAAAATGGAATTAAGTCTGGCCATCTTCGCATGAGTTTCCTCGATGTATTTCTGTCCAGACTTGCCAGGAACTACTGACATTACAATTAGTTGATCTAAAGATGAGATAAATCTGTAAGACCATTCTGGTAGTTCAGTGCTAGGATTTATTGCAAGACCAACCCCAACGCCGTTTTGTTTTAGTAAATCAGAAATTTCTCCAAAGCTGGATTCATCAGTTACTTCAGCATGTACTGTGATAACATCACTTCCAGCATCAATGTAATCTCTGACATGTTTTACTGGTTCATTAATCATTAGATGGGAATCAAATGGAATTACGGTAAGTGTCCTTAGTTCTTTGATTTTGTTATGATCAAAAGTTTTGTTTGGAACAAATTGGCCATCCATCACATCAAGATGAATATAGTCTGCCCTACCTGAAACACATCTTTTAACTTCATTTTCAAGATTTGTCATATCGCCTGCAATTATTGATGGTGCAATCATAAATTGAGAATCCAATTCAAGATTAATTATTGGAACAACATCAGAGTTGGGTGCTTTTCCATGCCATTGTGGATTATCCTCCATATGTTCAACAGACTTTCCTTTGATAGTCCTAGAAATAATCATAGTTGGAACTCCTTTTGTTGCTTTAGCCTTTGCAATTGCAGCATCGATTTGCTCAATTCTATGGCCATCAATCTCAATTACATTCCATCCAAATGATCTCCACTTGTCACCAGTCTTCCATCTTGATGCATCCTTCCACATTTCAGAAAGATCATCGCCTTCTAGTCTTTCATCCAAAGGCATTATTTTTTCAGTGTAAGAATCCTGTTGAATGAAATTTCTATCAAGAAATACAGTTAGATTATCTGTTTTGTATTTTGCAGCAGTCATTGATGCCTCCCAAATTTGTCCTTCGTCAGATTCTCCATCCCCAATAATTGTATAAACATGATAATTCTTTGAATCAATCTTTCCTGCAAGTGCAATTCCTACAGAATATGATAGGCCAGTGCCAAGAGAACCACCACAAAATTCAACACCAGGACATTTCAAATCAGGGTGGCCTTGTAATTTACTGCCAAATTTTCTCAAAGTTTCAATTTCAGACTCTGGAAAATAGCCTGCAACTGCCATATTTGAAAATAAACCTGGTGCTGCATGTCCTTTTGATAAAACTAACCGATCTCGGTCTTCCCATTGAGGATTTTTAGGATCAAATTTCAGGTGTTTTACAAACAAACATCCCAAAATTTCAGCCATTGAAAAAGAACCACCAGGATGCCCAGATCCTGCAGTATTTATTCCCTTTATTACTAATTTTCTGGCTTTAAGAGTATGCTTTTTAATTTTATAGTAATTAAGATACATCTGGATGCCTATCTTACCAATTTGAATAAAAATCTACTTCTAGAAAATATTAATGTGATCGGAGACAAGTTGATTTATGGATATTAACAAAAGTGTTCCAATTGTTCTATTTGATAATCAATGCTACCTATGTGTAAAATTTGCAAAAATTGTAAATTATTTTGCAAGAGGCAAAGTAACAATGGCAGGACACTATTCAAATTTTGGAGAAAAGATTAGAAAAGAAATCTTAGATGATTCTGCTCTGAATATGTTTTGGTTAATTGATAAAAAAATAGCTTATGGAGGAAGGGCTGCGTTGATTCCATTGATTAAAATAATTTTTTCAAACAGTGCAAAGAAATATTCCGCCAATACGTTTGATGATATTTGTCAGCAAGATTGTAAAACAGTCAAAGCAGTTTTTGTTAGATCATCTAGTTTATTAACAAACAGTAAAAAAATAGAATACAATTAAAGTATGAATTAATAAAAAAGATATTTTAATCCTAAGAATCTTGTGGAGTCATGGCACAACGAATAACAGTAATGCTAGATGATGACGTAGTAAAGAAATTACGCGCAAGACAAGCAAAAAAGATAAAAGAAACAGTAAACGCAATGAGTTTTTCAGCTATAGTTAATGAAAGTCTCAAGGAATGCATTAAAGGTTAGTCATAAATCTAAATAATACTTCAATCTAGGCATGAATATGAAGATTAAAACTGAGAATTCTTCAAAGAAGACTCAGCTGCTATGTGGATTTGTCATGGAAAAATCTGACAAAGTTTTAGGAATGGGAAAATTTAATTCAAAAACAAATAGTGCAATTTCCCAATCACTCAAAGACAATGAAGGAAAATTAGGAAGAATTACTGTAATTCCAACTCCATCAGAGTCTATTCAGAGAATTTTACTAGCAGGAATTGGAAAAAAAGATGAATTAACTAATGATACCATAAGATTTGTTTCAGGAAAAATTGCCCAAAAAGCAAGAGAGTTAAAATTAAAAGAGTTAACAATTGTTGCACCACCTAGTTTTGTAACCGAATCAGGACCAGCAGTTAGTCAAATCGTGCAAGGAGTAAAGATGTCACTATACAAATTTGACAAATTCAAGGCTGAAAAAGATACAAACTTGCTAGAACTCACCATCATAATTCCTAAATCTAAGAAGATTTTATCTGCAATTAAAAGTGCAGAAATCATCTCAGATGGTGCAATTTTTACAAAAAGTGTTGCAAACTTGCCTCCAAATGAATGCACTCCAACTACTCTGGCTAATTTTGCAAAGACATTATCAAACAACAAGATGAAATGCACCATTCTCTCAAAACCCGAATTAAAAAAGAGAGGATTTGGTGGAATTACTGCAGTAGGGCAAGGAAGCAAAAATGAACCAAAATTGATTGTTCTAGATTACAAGGGTAGTAAAAAAGAAAAACCAATAGTTCTAGTTGGAAAGGCAGTTACGTTTGATACTGGAGGTATTTCATTAAAACCAGGAGATAAAATGGATGAGATGAAGTTTGACAAGTGTGGCGGATGTACAGTTTTAGGGATTATGAAGGCAGTTTCAGAATTAAAATTACCAATCAATCTTGTAGGAATAATTCCAGCAGTGGAAAACATGCCAAGTGGAGAGTCTTACAGACCAGGAGACATCATAAAGTTGTATAGTGGAAAGACAGCTGAGATTCTAAATACAGACGCAGAAGGCAGACTGATTTTAGCTGATGCACTAGCATACGGTGAAAAGCAGTACTCACCTAAAACAATAATTGATTTTGCAACACTTACAGGTGCCTGCATTGTTGCATTAGGAACTAATGTTGCGGCAATTGTGTCAAACAATGAAAATCTAACAAAAAAGATAATGGAATCATCAAAGAGAACTACAGAAGAAGTTTGGGAGCTTCCATTAAATCAAGATTATATGAATATGATAAAATCAGATGTTGCAGATATAAAAAATATAGGAATAGGCAGAGCTGCTGGAACTATTACTGCTGCTGCATTTTTGAAAAATGCAGTAGAGAAAACACCTTGGGTGCATTTTGATATTGCAGGAGTTGCATGGACACAGATTGCAACAAAAGAAAAGCCATACAATCCAAAAGGGGCAACTGGGTTTGGTGTTAGATTAATTTTAGATTATTTACAAAATTTGTAAATCAGTAGCCTCTGCTGTTTCTATCAGGAGTTCCAACATTTGGATTTCTAAATCCATGTTTCTCCATCATATGGTTTAGAAATCTAATATCATCAGAGAATGATTCTCCACATACTGAACAGTTTGGCATTGAAATTACATAATCCACCTGAACTCGATATTAAAAGATTCAAAAGTAAGAAATGCCAGCACTGTTGCTTCCCAAGGGCTCTCGCATCTTAGTAGCACAACAGCGACGTCAGGTTTGACTTCCAAGTTCGGAAAGGGATTGGGTCGCACCCTAACGCTATGGCCGGCTTGAAAATAGGTGCCAAATTCTCATCTATTAACGTAACGCCAATGCAAAATGGTCTCAAAATAGGTATAAAGCAAAGAAAATACTCGATTACGACATGACTCACAGGGTAGCAGTACTAGATCAAGACTTGTGCCAGCCAAAAAAATGTGGCTTGGAGTGCATAAAGTACTGCCCAGTAAACAAATCAGGTGCTGAATGCATTGTTCTCAACGAGGAGACAAAAAAAGCCCAGATTGACGAGGATATTTGCAATGGCTGCGGAATTTGTGTAAAGGTTTGTCCCTTTGATGCAATTACAATCGTAAATCTTGCAAGCGAATTGGCAACTGATAAAATTCACCAATACGGCCCAAATTCATTTAGAATATACAAATTACCAACTCCAAAGAAGGGAGAAGTTGTTGGATTACTTGGGAGAAATGGAATGGGTAAAAGTACAGTTGTTAACATTCTTTCAGGAAATTTAAAACCCAATCTTGGCAGATATGAAAACCCTCCAGAGTGGGATGAGATTTTAAAATATTATAGCGGAACAGAATTAAAACAACACTTTGCAAAAATTCAAAACAAAGAGATTAGAGCATCAATTAAACCACAACAAGTTCATCATATCGCAAAAGCATTTGATGGAACAGGAAAAGAACTCCTAGACAAATATGATGAAAGAGGAGTTACACGTGATCTAATCAAAGAACTTGGATTGCAAAATTCTATGGAACAAAGCTTGAATGAGTTAAGCGGTGGAGAACTACAAAGATTAGCAGTAGCTGCTGCTGCATCAAAGGATGCTGAATTTTACTTTTTTGATGAACCATCATCATATAATGATGTATTTCAGAGAACAGGTGTTGCACGTGTAATTCAGAGTTTGGCAACACTTGGAAAAAGCGTAATGGTAGTAGAGCATGACTTGACATTGTTGGATTTTCTTAGTGACTTTATCGAAGTGCTGTATGGTGAGCCAGCAGCATATGGAATTGTTTCAAGTGTTCTCTCAACTAAAGTTGGAATCAACGTCTTTCTTGATGGATATTTACCAACTGAGAATGTAAGATTCAGAGACAAAAAATTCTCATTTGATGTCTCCTCATCATCTACTGATGTTTTTCAAGAGGGAAGCGACATTATAATTTATCCAAGACTCGAGAAAGAATATTCCAAGTTTTCAGTTACAATTGAGCCTGGAAGAGTCAGAAAAGGTGAAGTTTTAGGAATAATGGGTGCAAATGCCCTTGGGAAAACTACAATGATGAAGATGATAGCAGGAGTTGAAAAACCGGATTCTGGTGAAATTGATAAGAAAGTAAAGATTGCATACAAGCCACAATATCTTCAAAACGATATTGATGAGGAAGTAATTTCATTGCTAAGCAAAGCTAATGGTAATCCAATTGAAGGAAGTATGGAAGAAGAACAAATTCTTGATCCACTTAAAATTAAAAAACTATACAACAAATCTGTAAATAATCTTTCAGGTGGTGAATTGCAAAAAGTTGCAGTTGCATCATGTCTCTTGCAAAAAGTTGACTTGTATGCATTAGATGAACCATCAGCTTTCTTAGATGTAGAAGACAGAATTGCAGTTGCAAAGTTTTTGCAAAAATTTGTACGCTCTTTTGGAAAATCAGCTATTGTAATTGATCATGACTTGCAGTTAATGGATTTAATCTCTGACTCGATGATCATATTTGAAGGAGAATCTGGAAAAGCAGGAAAGGCAACATCTCCAATGCCAAAACCTGAGGCAATGAACAGATTTCTAAGGTCATTGGATATGTCATTTAGAAGAGATGAGAAAAGCCTCAGACCAAGAGTCAACAAGATTGAGAGTAGACTAGATAAAGATCAAAAGGCATCAGGAAATTTCTATTACAAGCATTGACTCGAATGTTAAAAAAAGCACTGGAGAGTGTAATTTCTGAAAAAGAAAGTGAAGAATTAATCTCTGCATTTGATCAAATCGGCGACGTCATAATTGTAAGAATTCCGGATTCATTATTATCAAAAAAGAAGATTATTGGCGAAACACTACTCAAAGAAGTAAAGATTGCAAAAAGTGTGTTTTATCAGGCATCAGCAGTAGAAGGGGATTTTCGTACAAGAAATCTGGAGATCCTAGCCGGCGAAGACAACACAGAGACTGAATACAAGGAATTTGGCTGTAGATTTGTAGTAGATGTAGAGAATGCGTTTTTCTCACCCAGACTATCCACTGAGAGGGAGAGAATTGCAAACTTGGTTGAAGATGGTGAAATAGTGACTAACATGTTTGCAGGAGTTGGAATGTTTTCAATAATGACTGCAAAAAAGAAAAAATGTACTGTATATAGCATCGACATCAATCCAATAGCTTCCAAGCTTTGTGAGAAAAACATACAGTTAAACAAACTTGCAGGTAATGTGATTTCAGTTAATGGTGATGCAGCAAAGATTGTATCAGAAAAACTAATTGGTAAATCAGATAGGACGCTGATGCTCTTACCTGAAAGATCAGATGAGTTTTTAGAATCTGCAATTAGTGCAACTAAGAGTGGCGGAATAATTCATTATTATTCCCATATTCATGCAGATAAAAAAACAGATGCTGGAAAACTCTCCGAAGAGCACTACTTGAAAGTTACTCCAGTAAAGTCAGAAATTCTAGGATCAAAAATAGTCAGACCGGTTGGTCCAAGATATTATCAAACTGTAGTTGATGTAAAAATTACAAAATAAACTAATCATCAGATGTAATTGATGCAGTTGATGGTTTTGTTGTAGCCATCACATATCCAATCCATGCAATCACACCAAGTATTCCACCTGCAATCATCAATACTGATAACTGCAATACTATAGGACTCCACTCAGATAACATTAAGAGATATGCATAAAGAAAAAAGCCTACAATACATAAAAGGAAAATAGTCACTCCCATTCCTTTACGTTTATCCATGGCCAAGAATTTTTTTGTGAGATATTTATTACTTTGAACTAGCTTAACTCAATTGCCATAAGATATGCATCTTCGCCATCTCGATAATAGGCATTGAGTTGTTGCCTAATTACAAATCCTAGTTTTTCATACAATCTAACTGCCTCATTATTACTGCATCTAACCTCAAGGTAAAATTCATCACATTTTCTTGATTTCACACCCTTTACAGATTCTTCAACAAGTGCATTACCAATACCTCGTTTTCTATACTCTTCAAGAACAGCAATGGATACAACGTGTCCCTTTTTGACAAATCCTAATTTCTTAAAGTTAGAAAAACCATATTCTGTTTTGCACATTATATATCCAACGTGTTTTCCACCAATCTCTGCAACAATAAATGCCTCAGGAAGCTCTGCTAGTAAGCTTTCGTAAAAATAATCTGAATAGTGTTCTGGAAGAGTCTTAAGATTAATTTCCATTACAGGAATAAGATCGCTTGGTTCTGCTCGTCGTATATTACAGTCACCTAATTGTCTTAGAATTACCTGCATGATATAGGATAAAACTATCAATATTTAATTTTAAACCAAAAGACCATTAATGGAAATAAAACATCACTAGGTATGGAAGACCCATCACAAGAAAAAATAGTTTCCATAGTTAATTCAATATTTACGGTGAGTGATTTTACAAAGGCAGAATTTTCATTAGAATTTAAAATTGAGGATGCAGAATTTAAGGAAAAATTTGAGGAGCTAGCAAGAAGATTAGAAAATATGAGTTTTGTCTGCAAGTTAGAGCAAATGAATGACGGCATGTACATAATAATTCAAAAATTTGCTCCAAAGAAACAGAGAAAGTGGTTAAAGGCAGCATGGACTCCAAGAATTTTGTTTGCAATCGTAGTTTCATTTGTAATGATAGATGGATACTATAGAACATCAGGTACCAATACAATAATTGAGATTGGTGATCCTTTTGAGATGGCTGCAGTCTATACGTTGTCTCTACTTGGAATTTTAGGAATTCATGAGCTTGGGCATATTGTTGCTGCAAAACTACATAGACTAAAAACAACTTGGCCATACTTTATTCCCGGACTACCGGTCATAGGAATTCCAACATTTGGAGCATTCATTCAATCAAAGGGATTAACCATCAACAGAGAAATTTTATTTGATGTTGCAATTGCAGGTCCAATTGCAGGGCTAGTAATTGCAGTAATCGTTTCAATTTATGGGGCATACACTGCACCGATTTTAGATCAAGACATTGCAGCAGGTCTTTTTGCAGAATCCAGACTAATTGAATGGAATCAAGGGGAGCCATTACTTATGACTGCAAGTCTTGCCTTGTTTGGAAAAGGAGGAACAGGGCACGAAGTATTAATGACTCCTGTAATGTTTGCAGCTTGGATTGGATTTTTAATCACGTTTTTGAATCTGCTTCCTGCATGGCAGTTAGACGGAGGACATATGGCAAGAACATTGCTTGGTCCAAAACTTCACAGATATGCAACATATGGTAGCATGGCAATTCTTGTTTTACTAAATTATTGGCTAATGGCAATGCTGATCCTAATTATGAGTTCACGAAATCCTGGTGCAACCCCACTAGACGATGTATCACCATTATCAAGAAACAGAAAGATTGCATACATTGGAATTATAGGACTTGCAATTTTGTGTGCTCCGCTTCCTTCAGATTTTTTGCCTTTCTTTTTACCTTAAGAGTAGTCTAGCACCATCAGTTACAACTGCAACTTTTTGTCTTGCACCTTGTGTCTTTAGAATATAATCCATCGAATATTTTATTCCTTGCATAGAAAGCATGTTTAGCTTCTTTACATAAAATTCTGGAAGTATAGATACTAGACCAATTTGAAAATTCTTTTGTATTTCTGATAGAAATAACAAGTCTTCCATTCCGTTGATATATTTGGTTGGATTTTTTAATTGCTCAAGTGTTAGTAGATCTTCAATGGATTGCTGCAATGCATCTGAACCTAAACCTCCTTTGCATTCTGCAACTAAAATTGCCAATCCATCTTTTTTAATTGCATTTGCACAATTCCAAAGAGAAGAAAGTGATTTTCCCAAGTTATCATTACTTGAATCTTTTCCAGAGCTAATTATCATGGTTTTATGTTGGCCCACGTCTTTGATTGATTGAGATTCCAAAGTTTTTGTGGCAGAAATTGTTTGAGAGGGATGTCCAATTGAAAAATCAACTATTCCTTGAGAATTTGCAACAATTTCGATTCCTTGAATTTCAAAATTATCTGTAAATTTTTTGGCCTCGCCTAGACTTTCAGGATACTGTCCTGGAGAAGGTAGATTTGCCTGTCGTTTTGCATATGCTGCTAGCATAGAGTCTTGCCCAAATTTTTTGATTAACCTAGTAGAGATTGTTTCATAGCCAAATAATCCATCAAACTCCATCTCGCCCATAAAAACAAGGTTTGAGTTTGAAATTTCTACATCGTCAAATTCATTAATTGATGTTCCCTCAGGCAATCCAGATTTTACCTGATTGAGAATTTTTTTATCAGTTAAAATTTTTGGAAATGGTTTTGATTTTTGCTCACATAAACTAAAGAGCATAGAGATGATTTTCTGGATAGATTTTGAATTGTGAAGAACAACTAACTCCATTGGTTTTGATAAATCAAGGGATCCCAGTTTTTCATGAATTTCAGAATCTTCTAAAATTTTCCCATCTGAATCAATTTTTTGCTCTAAATTCTCTGCCCTAATATCCAAAACAACGTCTGTAATTCCATAATTTAACCAGATTTCAGGCATAATTCTTACATAATACAAACCAAAATAAATCCAGTGTAATTAATTTTGATATGGAGTTTGTAAAAGAGTTTGCAACATTTTTGCACAAAAATGGCATCATAAAATTTGGAGATTTCACCCTTGCAAGTGGAAAAAAGAGCTCATACTATGTAGATTTGAGGTTGGTTCCAAGCTATCCTCATGAATTTAGAAAAATGGTCAAATATCTTGAAAACGACATTGCGCAAAAAATTGGACTAGATGAATTTGACTCCATAGTCTCTGTTCCAACCGGCGGTCTAGTTATTGCATCAGCACTGGCAATGGAGACAGTAAAACCACTAATCTATGTTAGAAGCAAACCAAAGGACTATGGAACTTCAAAATCAGTTGAAGGTCTCATTCATGATGGAATGAAGGCAATCATGATTGATGATGTCGCAACAACTGGAGGATCTGTTGTAAATGCAATTAAATCTCTAAAAGAAGTCAACATCTCAATTACAGATGCATATGTAATTGTCAATAGAATGGAAGGAGCTGATGAGGCTTTATATGAGCAAGGTGTAAAGATGCATTCAATTTTGAATATTTTACAAATTACAGAAGCATTGCATGGGCAAAATCTAGTAGATCAGAGCATTTTAGACAAAGTGAAAGCTCAGATAGGAAAATAAGAATTGGCAGCTCAGTCAAATGCCTTCCAATCATCAGTTCAGATATAACTCTGATTCTTCATTGCAGCCAGTAAAATTTGAATTTGCTCATTTTAAAACTAATGGAAAAGATATGGGCCCGAAGGGCTTCGATCCCTTGGCTCACCGGTTATGAGCCGGTTACTCTACCAAGCTGAGTTACGGGCCCTAAGCAGATGAATTTTCCTAGGCTAAAAAATGTTATTAGATTAGCAATATGCTTCATAACAACTATCAAGCAACAAGTTTTGTGCAGTGATAGACTTGTCTGCAATTTCAATTAATGTTGCTGAATCGGTTGATGATTTCTCTAAGATATTTCTCCATGAAGCAGCATGTCTTACATCAGCTTCGGTGTGAAGTTTAAAGTATTGAGTAGCTTCATCACTTGAAATTCCATAGAACTGTGCCAAACCATCTAGTTTTGTTTGACTGATTTTTGGAATTTCTTTTTCAAAGGCATACATTGCACATGCACCGCCCTCAAATGTAGTCATTAACTCATTCAAATCAGATACTGCTTTTTGGGTTTTTGGCAATCCAGTGTATGAAAGCAATTCATCCTCAGACATACCAAGTTGTCCTGCAAAAGATATCCATGGTTTGATATGATCAGATTCTTCCTTTTGATTATTAATTAATTCTGTTACTTCATCATCTGATGCTTTTTCAATAATTGGAGCCATAAATGATGGAACAGCTTTTACAAGTTGAAAATATTCTTTTGAATAACCTGCAAGGGATTCCTTTGTTAGTTTTCCATCAGACCACATTTGGTAAAATGGATGTTTTAGTAAACTTCTTTCTTCAATCATTTGATCAATTAGTTGCATTGTGTTCATATTTCATCTGCAAAGATGCCAATAAAAAAATCTTTGTGGTTTACAAAAGATTTTATGGTCAAAATACTGAATTTTCGTGGGTTCCAGTGGTGTAGACCGGTCAAGCATACTGCCCTTTCAAGGCAGTGATCCCGGGTTCAAAATCAATCGATGAAAATCCCGGCTGGAGCACCAAGATTTAATTACTAATGAGAAAATTTTTTGATCAGGCATATCTTGGACAGGAAAAATATCGAGATTAATCCTTTACTTGAAACCTATGGTAAGTATATTGGAAAAATAGACCATGCATTAGAGAAAGAGCTTGATCTTTATTCTGAATCAGAATTCATCGAACCGTTGAAATATTCACTGGATGGTGGAAAACGAATCAGACCCATTATTTTGACCCTTTCTGCTGAGAGTGTGGGTAAAATCGACGATAATACTTTTGCAGCATCTTGTGCTGTTGAATTTCTTCACATGGAATCAATAATTCATGATGACATTATTGATAATGAAACCATGAGAAGACAAAAGGATCCATTTCATATCAAATATGGATACAATACCAGTGTTCTAACAGGGGATTTTGTTTTGGGCTTGATTCTTGCAATTTGTTCAAGAATAGACAATCCAAGAATTACAAAAGATTTGGCAACAACTGCAATGTTAATGAGCGAGGGTGAGATGATTGAAAGCAGACTAGAAACAAGCGAGGATGTGACCTTTGATGACTATCTCAAAGTAATTGAATACAAAACTGCAACTGCATTTGAAGTAGCAGCTAGGACTGGTGCAATCATTGCAAATGGCACAGAAGAGCAGATTGAGGCGCTAACAGAATATGGAAAAAACATTGGAATTGCATATCAAATCAGAGACGACTTGATTGACTGGAAAAATGAAGACAAGTTATTTAATTTACTAATTAAGAAAAGTTCAGATCCTCGAGACGTGTTTAACAAAATGGAAGAGTTGCTAAAAGAATATTCAGAAAAAGCAAGAGCTGGATTAAGAAAGATTCCAGACAATGATGCCAAAAATAATTTAGATAATTTAATTAAATTTACTTCGTTTAAGGCATAAGTCCTAAACTAATTACAGGTGTTGCAAGTTCTACAAACTTGATCAATGGATCTGGATAAACACCAAATCCTACCAAGAAGATTGTTGAGAATATCATTACACTAATAACTGATTTTGGTTCTGCAATTCTTTTTTCTGTTTCTCCTTCAAAGTACATCTTTCTTGTAATCCAACCGTAGTAAGCAAGTGATAATGCACTGTTAAGAACACCTGCAATTGCAAGCCATGGTGCCCACCATAGTGCAGAGCTTGCATCAAGTGCACCACCAAACAACATTAACTTACTCCAGAATCCTGAAAGTGGTGGAACTCCTGCCAGTGCAAATAAAGCAATTATCATTCCTAAAGCAGTAATTGGCATTCTACGTCCCAGTCCCTTTAGCTTATCAATATGAACAACGCCAATAGTAGTTACAATTCCTGCAATTGCAATGAATGCTGCTCCTTTCATTACTGCGTGATTCATAATCTGGTACAGAGAACCTTGCAATCCTAGTGAGGTGTGAGGTGCAACTGCTAATCCAATCAAGATGTATCCTGCGTGTGCAATACTAGAGTATGCAAGCATTCTTGAGAGATTCTTTTGCATGATTGCAGCAACGTTACCAACAGTCATAGTCATTACAGCCAAGATTCCCAATGCAAGTGTCCAATCAAGATTAAGTACAACCATTCCCAAAATTACAATTCTAATTGTTGCTGCAAATCCTGCTTTCTTTGTTGCAGCTGCAAGTAGTGCAGTAATAGTTGGCGGAGCCCCTTCAT
>JABDKK010000089.1 GCA_013002265.1 Candidatus Nitrosopumilus sp.
GAAAAGGGATCAGAGTTTAAAAAATATTATGAGATTTTTCATAAAAAATTTGAATGGGTTAGAAATGATCCATGGGCTGAAAACGAGGCTCCATTTTTGAAAATTATTCCAAACAACAAAACATCATGGGGGCTAAAATAAAAGACAGAGTTTGGTTATTGATACATTGAAACGGTGTTGTTAAGAGAATCAATTATTTTGCTGATTTTATTAATATCGAAAGGTTTGTGAACAATTTCGGTAACCCCATTTTCTTCTAGTTGTTTTTGAATATTGCTTGAAGTGCTACCAGTTACAACAATCACATTTGCAGACGAATCAATTTTTTTGATGTTTTTTAGTGCCTCGATTCCATTTAATTTTGGCATCTCAACATCCAAGAAAAGAACATCAGGCTTGTGTTTTTCATAAAGTTCTATAGCATCTAATCCATTGTAGCCAATATCTAAAACATCCAATCCCTGAAGAGTCATCAATTCAGAAAATAGTTCAGTGATTTGAACATCATCATCTACAATAACACAGGTTTGAATCGTCAATCCCATATTTGGTATTGATTTACTAGGTAATAAGGTATTCTTTTATTACTACGCATAACATAATATGAAAATTAAAAATACAATAATTTGCAGGATGGAAAAATTATTTTTAAATGGATTGTAGAATAGGACTACGTAATTGTTCTGATTCGGTAAATTGGACATCAATAGTCATTTTTGATTTTTCGATGTTAATCTTCAAATTACTAAAGATGCATAGATACTCGTTAATTTTTTTATTATCCACTTCAATGTGACCGGTTTTCAACAACAGACCATCATCAATCAAATTATTTATTTTCCTATATCCGGATGTTCGTGGTAAATCACAATCTTTCAAAATATCATTAATGATTTTTGGTGTTTCAGAAACAGATTCTAGAATTTTTCTTTTATCAAGGTCACCATATGTTTCAAGGATAACCGAATTAACATATTCGTCAGATAGAGAGTACCAAGGATCATTGGATTTTTTGGATTTAATTACAAAGATCTTTTCAAATAGTTTACGTTCAATGGCATCAGCACCTTTGCCAAAAAATTCACGCAGTACTAAATCAAGAGAGGTGAATTCTTCCACAGATTGCGAAAAAGAAAGTCCAAATTTTTCAAATAATCGTTTTTCTATTTTTTGGATTGTTTTAGATCCAAGATCTTTTTTAATTATCTCAGTAAGCGATTTTGCAAACAGATGTTCTGTTCCTGCCATTAAAAATATGATAGTATTACTAGCATATTAGGTTTTTTAGGAATTATTAATCAGAATGATTAATTCCAAATTTGGGATTTGATTGAAAGTGGAGTTAAAATCACGTTTTTGATAATTCTAGGCAGGAATTAAGCACATAAAATCAATATATTTATGAGTATATGTCCTATTTGATTTTTTAAATTGAAGACTCCAGAAATTGTGCCGGATAAAATTTCAAATCCGATTAATCCAAGGGTGATATTTGCCATTCTATCTTTGGGTATAGTAATTTTTGTTGCCATGAATTTGGTATCTGAAGGAGATGCAGGGGTAATTGCATCAGTTATCGCAGTGTCTCTAGCAGCGGCTGTTGCATTTTTTTCATTCATAGTATCAAGACAAAATGAAACAGGAATTTTAGCAAAATCGTATTTTTCATTAGGATTAGGATTTACATCATATGTCATTGCTGAATTATTATATTATTCTATGGAGATGATATTTGGAATTGAACCATATCCTTCAATTGCAGACTTGTTCTTTTTTGCAGTCT
This sequence comes from Candidatus Nitrosopumilus sp., assembly GCA_013002265.1. Classification (GTDB taxonomy): domain Archaea; phylum Thermoproteota; class Nitrososphaeria; order Nitrososphaerales; family Nitrosopumilaceae; genus Nitrosopumilus. Next base: position 1,784 of record JABDKK010000089.1, read on the forward strand.
ATCCATTTACTCTAATTCACTTGATACTCAACATCAGGTTTTTTCATTCAGGATTTTCAAATTTTCAAAAAATTGCAGTGTTCATAATTCCAATAATTGCTTTGGCAGTATATGTGGCACTTTCCATTAGCATTCCTGACGCAGAATTAGGGTTTGACTTTTACTATGGTTTAATTTTTGTAGTTGCAGCATCAGTTACATTATCATTTTCAATTGTTGGTGCAGTAATTTTTAAAGAAGGTGCACTAGGAGCAGTATGGCTTCTCCTAGTAATAGCACTAATGATTAATGCTGCTGGAGATGTATGGTATTATCATTTAGAGATTTTTGGAGAATATTTTGATGCGCACCCAGTAACAGTCGTATGGTATGTTGCAAATTTATTTATTGTTTATGCATTGATTAAGCATCTAAAAATTATTTAAATTGAAACCCATTCAGATTTTGCATTGAAATCTGATTTGTATCTCTTCATTCGTTTTAGAACTAATTTAGCTGTATTTCTAACACTTTCATTTTCATCATGTAAGGATCTCTCAACAGCCTCAATCTGATCAATTGCCCTAATAATCATCAAACATTCTGTTGCCTCATGTCTTACCAAAGGACTGACATCATAATTTGCAGCATGGGCAAGTTCAGGAATTATCCTAATCATATTTCGTGCAGCAATTTGATAGCACACTTCATGTCGTACAACATCATTAGGATCATTTTTTAAAACCCATGCAAATATGTCAGTCATTTTTTCAAAAAGGGGACCTTTCAAATCAACTTCAACAGGAATTTCACCAGCCAGCCAAACTGCATCCCAACGCTCAGATTCATCCTTAGAAGTTTTAAAAATCTCTTCCAATTTTGCAACTCTTTCTTCCAATGGAAGAGTACGAATGGATTTATCAAATTCTGCAGGAGTGTTCACAGTATTCATGTAGTAATAACTTAAGATGTCACTACTATTTCAATTTTTTTGGTAACATACAACTACTACGGGATCAATACCATAAATGGGATTATGGGGCAAAAACATTATGGGTTGGGATAAAAAAAATCAGGCATACCAACAAATTAAAAAATTAAAAATTAAGAGAATAGGTCTATTTTCAAAACTTCAAAACAAAACCGTCGGGGTAGGATTTTTGTTTGCAATAATGGCTGCCGCATTTTCAGCATTACCAAATGTAATTCCAAAATCATTGATGGAAGAGCAGAGTGCAGATGCTGCAATTGTTCCAAATCCAATGATGCTGGTGTTTGTAATATACATAGTCAATAGTTTACTATTTTCACCATTTCGCAAATCAGACAGGAAGCCAGTTAACGAAAAAAAAGGAAGAACCACTCTTCTGCTA
>JABDKK010000100.1 GCA_013002265.1 Candidatus Nitrosopumilus sp.
GCAGGACATGACTCCTTGTCCATGCATCCCATGTTTACGGCAATTTCTGCCCCATCAATCATTTGCTGCGAGATCTTTTGAGGAGAATTGTTCTCGATGTCAATTCCGACTTCTTTCATTGCCTGTATGAAGATTGGATTGACTCTCACAACAGGCTTTGTTCCTGCACTTATTGGCTCGAATCCTACTGGAAGATATTTCCTAAAAAACGCCTCAGCCATCTAACTCCTTCCAGCATTCTCAACGCAAACAAAAAGAATTTTTTTCATGATTCCTCATAGGATTACTTTACTGCCTTGATTACAAGACTGGAAATCTTTCTGCCATTGATTTTCTCCCTCTCCATGTATGCTCTCTCTTCCAACACCTCAATTTTTTCAAATCCGGCTTCTCTCATGCATGAAAGATAGTTTTCCTTAGTCAGTGCACCGTCAATGCATTCACACCATTGATCTGAATTGACTTCTCCTGGCGGTAACTCTACATCTGTAACCAAGTCTGAAATTACTATTCTTCCGTTATTCTTTAAAATTCTAAAGACTTCTTTGAATGCGTTTGTCTTGTTTGTTGTAAGATTAATTACGCAATTGCTAATCACTGCATCAACAGAGTTGTGATCCAGTGGAATACTTTCTTCAATGTCTCCTTTTTTAAATTCAACATTGGAATAATCGCCCCTTGTTGCATTCTCTCTGGCCTTATCCAGCATTTTGTCTGTCATGTCAATACCTATTGCTTTTCCTGAATTTCCCACTTTTTTTGAAGATAGGAATATGTCAATTCCAGCTCCCGAACCCAAGTCGACTACAGTCTCTCCTTTTTTTAGATCTGCATGATTAATCGGAGCACCACATCCAACTCCCAGAATTGCTTCTTGGGGGATTGATTCAAGATCCTTTTGATCATAGCCGATTAGCTTTGTCGCATCTACAGGGGAATCCCCCGGAGTACATTCTCCGGGCATACAACAACAGTCATCATTGCCAGACATTACTATCCTGGAATATCTTTTTTTAATGTCATCTTTAATTGAATTTTCCATACTATGGTTTACTAGGTAAACTATTAAAGTTGTCAAGTTCAATCCGATACAGTTGGTGCAATTATGAAAACTAAAGGAAAAAAACTGCCAGTAATTCAAAACAAATGCGAATTTGCAGGATATGACGCCTCAGAGTTGTTAAAAGAAACTGCTACCATCAGGGATCTTATTACAAAAAGGGCCACACTTGAGATTCTTTTTCCACTTTGTTGTACGACAGAGCCTGTACGACACAAACAGTTCAAAGAATCTCTCAAGGGAATCAGCAGTAGGACGCTATCCACAAGGCTATCTGAACTAGTATCTGAGGGAATATTGGAAAGAGAGATGTTTGCAGAAGTTCCCCCTCGTGTGGAATACACACTAACTAAAAAAGGTCAGGAGCTAATTGTATCCATCACTAACTTGCTTGAGTGGATGAGAAAGTGGTCAAAGACAAAATGATCCATCTAGGAAAGATGAAACATCAAAGTAATACTTTAGATGATGACATACTAGAAAATTCCGTTAAGACATTTGAAAAAGAAAGAAGAGAGTCAGTTACCGCTAGCTAAATCCCAGATGAGCTCGAAGAATTCTCTTATCATGCATTTGGTTCCCAAACAAGCAGATAATCTAAGATCTGAAAATTCATTGACCCAGATCAAGCAAACTTTCAATCAAACAGTTCTAATCCGATTTTCAGGGACATGTCCTTCCATGATGGGATTATGATCAAAATGCTACACGTCAGACATGTCTCTTGTGTTGCATGAAGAAACATTTGAAGCAGTATGCGACAAGTGCAGAGACCAAGTGTCCATTACCTAACAAGCTCAATTTTCTTGCAAGACAGACTAGGACAATTACAAGTTGTCTGTCTATATTCTTTTTATCTGATGTAACACCATTAGTCTGTGTCTTGTCTGTGTGCCCTTTTGCTTTGTCCTAAGAACAAAATTACAACATAGACAATACTTGCCGTCCCAGTTTATCAAAATCTCACAAATCGAGCATCTTTTCTGTCCATTTTCATATCTGCTGTTTATTCCAAAAGGCTTACTTGCCTTGTACCTGATACATGTGCCTTTACACGTCATGAATAAAAGGATCCATTCAGGAATTTATGAACATAAAGAACATGCACAATAATTATCTGTCGTTCAAAATCAAATTAATAAATTCTGAGAAATACTTAAGTTTCAAAAAGTCATAATGAATGTGAGAATAAAGTTCACCTCTACCCCTTGAGCGAGATGCTCTAAAGGAAACCAAACGGGATTTTGTATGGGCTTTGTTCTTTTTATTCTATTACAAATTTTACAATCAAGCAGACACTTGTCTTCAGGACAATAATTACAAAATTGTTTTTTTGACTCCAAAGTATTTTTGAGGATTAGTTCTATTCTCTTATGGAGTCATCATTCCAGATGCATACACGAGTAATATGATTTCCACCAATGAAAGCCAGGTTAGGAAAATGTCTAATCTCTTTTAATTACATTTAGAAGAAATGTGTATTAATGTCAACTACAACAAAAAGCAACACAAAATCCATCCTAATTGTAGGGGGCGTAATTGCAATAGTCGCAGTCTCTTTGTTTGCATACTTGATGTTCTATACTGCGCCAGAACAGATTGAAGAAAGAGTTAAGGTGATTGCAAATACCGATGAGGGCTGCATAGTTGAGACACTTGACGGATACGCAATAAACGTTGGACCTTGTGATTTTGAACCAGATGAATACATAATTGCGCCCATCGACCAAAAACTCAAGGAACGTGCGGCAGCAATGAATCCAACAAATTAATTTTTTTATTTTTTATTTTATTTCAGACTAATTCTAAATTCTGATAATTCCATTTACAATCAGCATGAATGACGATAGAACCAAAAAATGATACCCTGTAATTTGATTAAAAAAACTTAATCATCCTACAGAAATTATCTTAATAGAATCCATCTGCAAAAATTCCATCACTTCTGTTGGTCATTATCATCTTGCACATCCTCATCTAGCAACGCATTCATGTTCGAATGCGTTATTTTTTGCACTGTAAGTATGGTATCCAAGATTAGGGGAACAGAAGCAAAAAGTCCAATTGTCGATATTATTACAGGTATGTTTGGAACATAGTCCATTTCAGGAGTAAACGTAATGAATATTGCAACCATGAGCAAAATTAGTCCAATAAACATTATGTTTCGAGTTATTCTATGGACTGGTTTTTCAGCTGACATTGAACCGATGTTAATGGTAATGGAGTCTGAGATGGCACTGACTACCTTTTCCAACCTTCCAACAAGCGAGAATACAGGATATGCCAAAAGCAGAATTGTGATTATCAAAACAAACACTGGAGGATCCATGAAGAATGGAACGTTCGGGTCTTCTAGCAGCACTACAATTTCTGGTGAAAAATAATCCATTATCGAAAGTATGGCAATTATGATCACAAGGTTCACTACAAACCTGGATCCGTATTTTTTCAGGATATTTTCAAAGATAGGATTCTCAGTTTTTTTATCGTTTGAGAACATTTTCCTAAAGAATACACCTGAATAGTAAACAGAATTGAGAAATCCAATTGGAATTGCAGAGCGAGGATCTGCTTTCGTTGGCATCACCCTCAATAGCAAAGGAATCAGAAACATGGTTCCAAGTGACACAATAAGGATTACTGGATATATTGACTCCCTGAGGGCTCCAGTGTCCACTCCCTGTTTTGCAAGGATGTATGAGAATTCTGCAATAGGGACCATCACTGTAGCTATGGTTGCAGCACTCATCAGATTGTTTCCGGCAATTGATGAAGCAAAGAAATTTCCCAAAAACTTGCCCACCACTGCTATTGCAATTATGGGCAACGCAATCCAGATTGCCTCCGGAAACAGGTATATGTTAAACAGCATTCCTATGGAGACAAAAAATATGACTCCAAAAAAGTCCCTGATCGGAAGTATTTTTTTCGTAATTTTTTCCGAATGTTTTGAGGATGCGATTATCAGGCCCATCAGGAATGCCCCTATTGCAGTGCTGAGTCCCATAAAGTGAGCAAGTGCTG
>JABDKK010000141.1 GCA_013002265.1 Candidatus Nitrosopumilus sp.
GCTGTCTAGCTTACCCTAGTATATGGCAATTAACAATGTCATGACTATGCAAGAACAATGTTGTCCTCTACAATTAACAATTTCAAGATTAACCGATGTCCGTAGATTTGATATTTTTTCATCTTTATTTGAATCAAAATTGATCTTTTGTGAATAACAAAATTTTCATATGTTCATTAATGGTAAACTTATCCAAAAAACATTAATGAAATTTTGCTCAAAATGTGATACTAAGCTTTCACAAAATTTTGAAGATGTTGGCGGACCTGGAATTTGTCCAAAATGTAATCCCGAAAAGATCACTCCAAAAAGGGTTACTTATGGAATTAACTATTCAGGAAAAACCAAACCCTGCTCCAAAGGGTGTGGAGCTGAAATCTATTGGGATGAGGAGTTCAAATCTGACAGTGGAAAATTTATTCCGATAGATTCGAGAACAGACGAACCCCATCAATGTAACGTCTCTGAAAACTCTACTTACTATCCAGACGAAGTCAAAAAATACTCAAAGAAAAAAGAATCTTTACCAGCGCCAAAAACCCCTTTGCCAAAAGAAATTTTGTTTGATATTAACAAAATCCCAAAATCACTGATAGATGATGATGGAATCATTAATGAAATTGTTCAAGGCCATAAAGACGAGTCTTTAGCAATAATTCACTATGAAAACATGATCTCCCCCGAACCTGAAAAAGTTCCAGTTGAGAGTCTGAATAACGTACTTTCTGAAAATATCCTGAAAGGATTAAAAAAATATGGGTTTACTGGATTGCTTCCATTTCAAGAGGAGTCAATCCGCTTGATTCTAAATGGCAAAAACTCTATAATTTCTGCACCTACAGGCTCTGGAAAGACTGAAGCATTTACCATTCCTATATTGGAAAAAATTTCCCAAGAAGAAAAACCTGGCGTCTTTGCATTATTTGTTTATCCACTCAATGCACTAATTGATGATCAGGTTTCAAAAATCTCTAAACTCATAGACAAATGTGGATTAAAAGGCCAAGTTGATGTCTACTCTATTCATGGTGGTCAGAGTTCTGAATACAAAGACATGATCATATCAGATGCGGCAAAAAAATCCTTAATCATTGCAACAAACTTTGATTTTATCAATTATCACCTTATCTTACAAGACAAAAAATGGAACGAGCTATTCAAAAACGCAAAAATAATTGTGATGGATGAAGCTCACTCTTACACTAGTTTTCATGGCTCAAATGTATATCATGTTCTAAAAAGAATGAAACGATATATGGGAGATGTCCAATTTATTGGCTCCTCTGCAACCTTGGATAACTCCAAAGAATTCTTTTCAAACATGTTTGAGCTCCCAGAAGACTCATTCTCATACATCAAAAGCAACACGAGAAGAAAACGCAACATGCACATGTTTTTTATTATGCCAAGAAAGTTCGGACAAAGAACCACAATGGAAATGCTAGCGTCTATTTGCTACAAAAATAATTCTACCCAGCTGATCTTTAGCAATTCCCATAATGATTCAGAGTTTCTTGCATCAAATGTAGAATCTTCAAATGATGGAATCAGACTGCAGATACATCGAGGGGGCCTTGATCAAAATAATAGAAAACTATACGAATCTCAAATGAAAGCCGGAGAATTGGATGCACTATCGTGCACCCCTACACTAGAGCTTGGAATTGATATTGGGCATGTAGATGTGGTCATATCTGCATTCAAAAACGAGCTTGATTCTTTTGTCCAAAGAATTGGCCGCGCAGGCAGAATGGGTCAAAAATCCTATGCAATCTGTGTATTTGATCCTGATGATGCAGCATGCCACTATTTTGCACGCCATATTGATGACTACCTTGCACAGGATCACATCATTCCAATTAACAAGAAGAATCCGATAATTTCAGACAAACATGCTGAATCAATTGAGATTGAAAAAGAATCAACAGAAGAGTCCGACAAGTCTCAATTCTTTGATTTTGCAAACAGCGTCAATTTACGAGGCACGTCAGGGGAAATTGCAATTTACTATAACTCTAGAAAAATTGGAACACGCGGTGTTCCAGTGGGATATTACCAATTACATCAAAATGCAATCTATCATTTTAACAAGCAAAACTATGAGGTGACTTCTTTGATAAAATCCCAAAATGGTGCACGTGCATATTTAAAAAAATCCTATGAAACTCAAAAAAGAACAATTCCAATAGTTAGAACATCTATCTTGCAAACATCAGAAAGAAATGCAATTCACAGAGAAATCATTGGAAACTCAAAAAAAATTTCACTGCGCTATGGCATAATTGAGTTAAGCAAAACCATAAGTGGGTACCTAAAGGGAAACTATAATGATTCAGCAGAAAACTTCCAAACTTTTAATGGATCTAGTGTTCCATCATGGAGGAATTTTAATTGGAAGTCAAAACATTCCTCAGTAAGCATTATTGTTCCTTCAGAATTTGTTCTAAAATCTGTAACTGATTCTAAAAACCAAATTGCCTTGGACTCTAGAATTCACACTATTACACATGTTCTAATTAATGCTGCAAAAATTATCACAAAATCTGAATCAAATGACATTGACGCATACTATGAAAATGGAATTATCTATCTTTATGACAACTCTTCTGATGGATTCAATGGGTGCAGCAAGATAATTTACGATAATTTTGAAAAAATTCTCAGTACTTGCAATTCCATTCTATCTGATTGCAATTGTCCCGTTGATCCCAAACAAAAGCAACTAGTGCAACAAGGGGAGAAATGGGGAGGCTGCCCCAAATGCACCTTTACCACAAATTATTGCCTGACAAAAAACAAGGAATTATCAAAGAAAGATGCAATTGACTTTTTTTCAATTTTTTCTTAAATTATAATAATAAAATTTCAAATAGTTCTGCACAGTTTTGAGTCTATGCGTCCCCGCTAGATTGCATTGTAATTCATGGATTTCCAGGTCTAAAAGATTCTAAACTCTTAATTCATAGTAAGCTAATTTAAGAACAGGGAAAAATCGTTAATGGCATTATATGATATCCTATCCAACACTGTTGCAAGATGGGTCATTTTAGTTGGAATTGCAATCGTTGTTATTGCTGTGGTTGGATCTATTCTAAAATAAACAATGATTTTTTTATACTATCTAGCGTGGAAAACTTCAAGTACATTGTGTGTGCCGGGGGCGAGTTTTGTTAAACTAGTTTGATGCCGTATCATTTTGTTTAAATATTATCATCCCTAACTGTCCTTGTGAAGACAAATACGGCTTTGTTTGCAATACTTGTATTTGCAGCAATATTTTCCATAACAACTGTTGACTTTGCAGCAGCACAAATGCATGATGCAATGCCAGACGGTGATGGAGAAAACAAAGATGGTGAACATGAAGGAAAATCTTGTCCTTTCAAAGATAAGAAAACTGCATCATTTGATGTTGGGTTAAATATCTAAATTTCCAATGTTATTTCTGAGTAACTATTTATTTGAACAAAATTAGTTTTATATTGAATTTCCATATACTTTTCAGTATTGGCTAATAGCTGATGTCTTCATTATTTGCAAGGAGATTTTCTCCTTTGCAAATTTCAACCATTATACTAATTATTTTCAAAATAGAAAGTAAGTTTTTATTCTATTGGGTATGACGAATCTTTGTGAAGACTTTGACAATATCTTCAGTTTTAGTGTTATTTAGTATAATTTCAATAATTAGTTTAAGCCCAACTGCTTTTGCAGACCATCCAGAAGTCACAATTGTACCTGCAGCAGGTTCTGGAGCTCCAGGATGTGAAGAGACTGCAGATGGATGTTACATTCCAAGTACTGCAACAGTTGATGTTGGCGGTGTAGTAATTATGTCAAATACTGACACTGCAGCACACACATACACATCAGGAAATCCTACAGATGGACCTGACGGTATATTTGATACCAG
>JABDKK010000167.1 GCA_013002265.1 Candidatus Nitrosopumilus sp.
TGCCTGCTCTGCATAAACCAGCGAATATGAAAAGAATCCAATTAACATTAGGGGGATCAAAAACAAGATTGCATAATGCTTTTGCATGTTTTGTAAACACCATATCAAAATTTAAAGGATCCAAAAATATTAATCTTAAAAAAATTTCAAAATTTAGAAAAAAATAGAGATCAAGGATTCACTGTAGCCAGTTTATCCTGAATTCTATCATAGAATCCGTTTACTTCCATTGCTGGAACATAAAATGATGCAGATATTACATCTCCAACACCTGCTCCACAGTTAGGAACCACAACGGAGTGTCCCAAAATAGATTCTGCAACACAGCCATCATTAGTCACCGCAATGACTGTCACATCCTCAGTTACTAGGGTTGGAACAATATTCCAAGGAGTTAGTGTCAATACTAGTATCACTGAAGTTGCAGCAGCCAAAATTGCTATGAATTTTAGCCGTGGTGCTTGTTTGTGTGTTGTTTGTTGCATTTCTCCTCACTAGGAATACGTGGTTTTGGTATTTAATCTAGAGGTAACTTTTCTAACTAGTGCCAATTATTTTATTAAATACACAGGGATTTTTGACTTGTGTAAAATGTAATTAGATACACTTCCAATCATATCATTTGAAGCAGAGCCAGCACCTGTAGTACTCATCACAATATGATCAAACTTTCCAGATTTTGCAGTATGTAAAGTAACATGACTTGGTGAACCTCTTAGTAGTTTTGTGATAAATTTGACATTCTTATTTCCTGCTCGCTTAGATGCTTTTTTCAATAGAATCTTTCCCTCCTCTTGAAGTTGCTTATCAAAGGCTTTTGTTCTTGTACCGCCTTCTACAACATGAGGAATTACATGTATAGCAGTAACTTGACCATGAGTAAATCCGGCTAAAGTGATTGCCCTATCCAGTGCTTCAAAGGATTTTTTGGAACCATCAATTGGGACTAAAACTCTTTTTAAATCCATAAAAAAATTAAAATCATCTTCAATATTAAGTGAGAAAGTTATTTTCATAGATGATACTATCTTAGAATTGATTTTCAGCAATGGTAATTATGTCGTCTTATTTATTACATAATGAATTTGTAAAATCATGAAAGATGCAAATGATTACAAAAATTCTCCTAGAACAATAAAGTATGATTCAAGTCTAGCTGAGGTATTAAAAAAAATCATTGATGAAAAAAAGAGTAGAATTCTAGTCACAAAGAATGATAAAGTTACAGGGATAGTAACTGAAAAAGACTTGGGTTTTTTCTTGCTAACAGAAAAAATAGAGAAAAAACTAGATGAAATTCCGTTATCAAAAATTGTTAAAAAAATAATCACCGTTGATGAGAATACAAATCTTGTAGAATGTGCGGAAATAATGCTGAAAAAATCAATTGGTTCCTTGGTAGTAAAATCTAAGGATGATGTTGTAGGAATACTGACAAAGACAGACCTTGTCAGATACTTTACAAAGACGCACATGGGTGAGAGAATTGTTGGAGAATACATGTCACCATATTATGCCTGGCAATACGCAGATTCACCATTATACAAAGTAGTCACAAAAATGATTGATGAGAAGATTTCCCGAGTAATACTACGTGATCATGATGAAATACCAGTTGGAATAATAACATTTAGAGATTTGTTTGAATTGGCCTTAAAGCAAGGAAAATACGAAGATGTTTTAGATAACACAGATCCGGTTATTTCTGTAATTTTCCCAAGAAAAGGATTTATTTCTGAATCAGGATTTGGGGGAAGTGTAAAGGCAAGAGACATTATGAGCAAAGACATAGTCTCTGTTGATTACGATGATGACTTGGCAAAAGCAAGCAAAGTATTATTGGATAAGAACATCAATGGAGCAGGGGTTTTATCTGGACATGGAACCATCATCGGCATAATTAGTAAATCAGATATTGTGAAATCTCTTGCATTTATGAAATGATTTTATTTTTCAATCTCATGTTGATTTAAAACCACAATGCATTCATTTAGAACAGAATTGTCTGAAATTGCTTCGGTTTCTTGTAGATTAAATTCCCGGTTTAGTTGTTGATCATACTCTATCAAGTCATTTCTGTAGGTATTGCACGCAGATCGAAGGAGTCGCCAGTAATAGTAACCCTTGTTCATCTCATTTTTAATTTCATCATGTTCAAGTTTTAGTATTCGCGATAATGTTTCATAATCTGTTTTGTAGTTGTCAAATTTTTCCTTTACTATCAAGGGCAAATCCCGATACCAATCTCTTCCATCGTTATTTTTTTGAACATTACTGATTTTTTGTAGCTGATATTGTACTGAATCAACAAGAATCTCCATGACATCATTTGCCTCAAGTAGTTTCATCAGTTCAGGATGAATCATAAATTTTGACAAATAAAAGTAAAATTAAGCGTATTGCCTAAAATCAAATCTAATAATAGATAAATCTAGAATTTTAGCCACATAGTTTGAGATTACTAGGTGTCATCATAACCGCTATCTTTTCCGCATTGAGGGCACACTCTTTGGTTTTGCCAAAGTTCTTTTCCACAGTTTCTACAAGATTGAGGTTTCATGAGATTATTAGAATCAAATTGAATTTAATATTTTTTATTTCTAAATTATTTGTCATTAATAATATGCTATCTGACACGAAGCAATTTTAATTTATTTTTCAATTTAGCCCGAGGTTTTGTTCTTAATAATCTACCACAACAAGAGCACCATAACCCTTCCCATTTTAAAAACACTTCACATTGGGGACATCGTTTTTGATTTGCTCATATCACCACCTTCCACACTATTACTCTTGGCGATGTATTTTTTACAAGTTCTATTACAAAGCACAACTCATAGTAAAGAAAGTAATAAAAAATAATGTCGGTAAATTCTCCAAAATGAAAAGGAACTAAATGGCCTAGCAGTAGAAAACCACAAAAATTACCGAAAATTTCAAGTTGTTTTTATTTTATCTTATATCGAAGAATAGCTAAAACTGAATCATTAATTTCAAGTTTTTTGATAATTTTTTGAGATGCTGCAAATTCAATTTTAGATGAAGTGTTTTTTGCAATCTCTAGCATTTTTATGATATTTTTGAATTTTGGATCGGAGTGGTAATCAGTTGAAACAATTAGTGTGTCAACTGCCCCCATTTTTAATGCCTTGTAAATAACATCATTTCTTTTAGCAGTTAAGCCCTCTTTGACAAGTTTTTCATATTTTGCAACAATTCCTTCAACAAATTTTTTCCGGTGTTGATACAAATGATGAATTATTTTCTTTTCAATATCTTTTTGTGGAGTTGAAAATGATAAATTTTTTACAAATCTGCATTTTTTTACCAATTTTGAATCGATCTCTCCAAAAAACTCGGATTTTGCAGGTCCAATACCTCCCAATAAAATCAAATCAGAATTAGAGGCCATCATTCTAACTTTGCTTGCAACTTTTTTAAAGAAAACATGAATTTTTGTCTGTCTTGCTCTTAGGAATCTTCCCTGACTTTGTCCTCCTTTTCTATGTCGGCCTTGCAAATCAATGCGCAATTTGGATTCTTGGACAATCTGATTCCCATTAAACTTCTGGATTCTTGCAGTTTTTTGATCTAGTGTTATCAGCAAAACATCATGGTGGATTTTAAGAACATCATAGAATGGTTTAACGAATGGTCTTTTACTAACCATGTAAACATAAGGGAGTTTTTTTGAAGTTCCAATTTCTTTAATGTTTACTTTGTCGTTTTTTATCCATCCAAAAATACAAAGTGTTTTTGTAAACTTTCCTACAGATGGAGGTTTTTCTTTGAGTTCAAATATTCGTTTTTCAATTTTTGATTCTATTTTTTCTAATGATTCGCTTCTCTTTGTTTCTTGAAGTAGTGATATTGTTTCCATGCCTTTTCCATAGGGATAGTAAACAGACACGCATTGAGAATCAATTTGTTTTAATTCATGTAAAAATTGGTTTATCAACATCCATTCTAAAGGGGTAATTTCAGAAGGGTTTAGATTTTTTTGCACTAATTCTGTCTTTTTTGTTCGTATAAATTCTAAACAAATTTCCAAATTGATAAAAAATATCAGAAAAGCAGTCATTTCAAACTTCCTTTCCAATATCAGTATCTGTCTTCGATATTGTCATTTTTTCCATTTTTGTAATGGTTGTACAACCACAATCCTCCAAAGATTGCAATCATCGCTCCACCAAAAATTAAGAAAGTCTTCACAATGCCAGAGTTTCCAGTAACGTCAACTCCTTTTTCTAATTCTTTGACACATTTGAAGATGATTTTTTCCAGACTCATTACTTGAACGTGGTCTACTCGTAGCTGTTCAGTTGCATTCCACATATTCAGATATTCCGTTAAGACGACACATGTTATAAGATCAAACTATGATCATCGTCTCTGAATCGCAGAAAATTACTTTTCCATCTGTCTTTTCTTCCTTATCTTCTTTTGAGTCTTGTCAGCTGCCTTAAAGCCGTACTTTGCAACCTTCACCTTCTTTGCGATCTTGATTGC
>JABDKK010000071.1 GCA_013002265.1 Candidatus Nitrosopumilus sp.
GTAGATGCGGCAATTACAATTAATGAAGCATCAAAAATGATGGAAGACGCCAAGGTAGGCGCAATTATTGTAACTGAAAATAACATATCAATGGGGATTGTTACAGATAGAGATTTTGCAGTAAAGGTGGCGGCACATGCATATCACATAACCACCCCAATCAAACAGATAATGTCTTCCCCCTTATTGTCAATCAACTCAGACGAATCAGTAAGATTTGCAGCAGAATTAATGCATGAACATGGAGTCAGAAAACTACCTGTGATAAAAAATGAAAAAGTTGTAGGGATAATCACTGCAACGGATATCGTTAATTTGCTGGCAGTATGCGCAGAAGAAGACATGAGAGATATGTATTTTCACTCGATAGTGAAGATATTTTCAAACTATAGCCCATACAACTAGAAATGGCATTTCCAATAATCATTGTTGTTGCAGTTCCAATATTTTTGGGACTAGTTTACGTCTCACCTGTTGAACTTTCAGAAGAGGAACCAATCAACACAGTTCAAGAACCAAATCTTGATATTTTTTACTTTGTCTTATTTGCAGTCTGGATAGCTTTTCTTATTAGAATACTGATTCAGGTAAAGAGAAGGCAGTTCAGGATTGCTCAGAAATACTAGCATTCTTACTGAAATTTACGATTTATCATATCAAACAATATGAAGAATGGCGCCGGGAGGGAGATTTGAACTCCCGTTCCCTTGCGAGAACGCGCTTTATGGTAAATCATTTCCAGGCGCGCGCCCTACCAGGCTAGGCGACCCCGGCACAAGTCTTGCGACAAATGTATTCGGCAAAATTTGATTATATATTATGTGCTTTGAAAATTCAGAGTTACTTCCAAATTGTAACAGTAGTTGATTTCTCAATTTTGTTTCCATCCGAATCAACACCTTTAGCTGAAATTTTGTAAAGACCCTCAAGAGCTGAATCATCATCATTTTTGATTTGATCCCAAGAAAATTTAATTTCATCACGTGGCTCCAAAACAGAAATGACTTCTGCAGAGACTGGCGAATACAGCAAGATACCAGAAAGTCCTGTAATTCTCAAACCATATGATGAATCAGAAAATATCAAAGGAGTAGTTCCAGAATTTACTATTCTAATTATGATTTCTTCTCCTCGTTTAAAATCAGTTTTCTCAGTAACTACTGAAATTGATGGACCATCAACAAATACTAGTTGACTGGTATTTTTCAAATCAATCATATATACACCAAATCCCAAAGCAGAAACCACGCCAATTGCAATAAAAACAACTAAACTTTTTGCTAACAATTTCTTCTAAAATAAAACCATGATTTTTTAATCCTTTGGAGGTGTTGGTTTGCTTCTCCATTTTTTTGGATATGTGTTAGGAGCCATAATGATTCGTCTGGTTTCAAAGGCATATCCCTTTGTTGTATCACGAATTTCTTCTTCAGACATTGTGGATTCTGCAAGAGCCACAGCTTCTCCTTTCTGTGTGTATACCCCAACAAAATCTCCTTTCTTCAGATTTGGAGATATTTTTAGAATTCCAGGAATTGCCAACTGTGCGCCATGACACATTGCATCAACTGCAGAATCACGAATTACAACTGATTTTAGTTCACTTAGTGCGTACTCGACTGGTTTTATCATCTTCATTAGTTTTGTATCCTCTTTTTTCTCTTCCCACAATGCAAAGGCATCTGCTAATTCATGCAGAGTTACCAATCCATCTGATTCATAGAATTGATCAACTCTAGTTCTTCTCAACTCAATCATTGTAGCACCAGGTCCTAAAATTTCTCCAATGTCATAGTATAATTTTCGAATATAGGTTCCAGCCTCACAAAGTACTCTCATTAAGAGCAGTCTCTCCTTTTGCTCTAAGACATCTAATTCATAGATGGTTCTGGTTCTTGTTTGCCTTACTACTGCTGAACGTTGTGGAGGTTTTTGAAAGATCTCACCTCTAAACATCTCAATTACTTCATTTAGTTTTTCTTTTGATGGAAGAGAATGAACTCGTCCTAATGCATGATATTCCTTTGGTCCAAATAACAGAACCCCAAGTGCTTTAGTTGCTTCTCCTAATCCTAGGGGTAAAACTCCAGATACCTGAGGATCAAGCGTTCCACTATGTCCAATTTTAGGAAGTTTCAAAATTCGTTTGGTCCATGCAACTGTCTCATGACTTGTTGGGCCTGGAGGTTTATCTAAAATAATTATTCCATAGTTTAGTAGTTGCTCAATGCTTCGTTTATCAAAATATGTTCCATATGCATCATCAGTGATGTCTTGATCAATTTCAATTAAATTTTCTAGTTGTTTGAGTGTCATTGCAGTTTCCTTACAGTTTCCTTTGTCACATCTATTACTTGTTGGGCAGTTAGATGGTCAGTATTAATTATTAAATCAAAAACAGATGTGTCATCACCAAAATCAAAATTGTACAGTTTTTTGTATAGTGCCTTGTTTCTATCAAAGCGTCTTTTTGTAATCTCATATGCCTCCTCTGAGCTCATATTATCACGAGACTGCATTCTTTTTGTACTGCTTGCATGAGAGCCTTCAAGCCAAATTTTAATCCCATTTTTTACTAGCCAAGGTAAAGTGTAACTGGTAATTACCATACTTCCCTGATCAAATAAAGCCATAAGTTTTTCATCTAGTTTTTTATCAAATTCAGAGTTTTCTTCTCTTTGTTTTAGAAATTTCATTCCATCCTCAGTGTCCCACCAATCATCACCATCAGAATCAAATCCTTGTTCTTTTGCCATCTCCTTTAAAACATCACCTCCACTAAGATACTGCAAATCAAATTCTTCAGCTAATCCTTTGGCAACAGTGGTTTTTCCTACTGCAGGAGGACCAGAAATTACAATGGATTTTTTCAACTGAGATCCATTGATGTTTTAGTTAGTTTCATAATAATGCCACTAAATGCAATGGATGATAGAAAATACCAAGCCCAAAGATATAGTGCATTTTCTTTAGGGCAAACATCATCTAAGTTTGCTGCTTGCTCTGCTGTGCATGTTAATTGGAAGAAATCACCTGGAATTACATTTAGTGGAATTGGAGATAGTGCTACAGTGTATGAGAATAACTGTGGCAATACTAGATAAAATATCAGGATTAGTGGAACAAATGTAATCATCATGGGTCTCATGTTCATCTGCATCATCTCCATTGACATTTTGTTCATGTAAGATGATTTTTTGCTAAGCTCGTTAATTTTTGCTTGATCCTTTGATCTCATTGCAGACATACGTTCTTTCTGCCATGCCCTTGTCTCTTTCATTATTCTTTTTAGCTTTGTTTGATCAACCATCTTCTTTCGAACTGCTGCATTGAAGATGTTTAGAAGAATTCCAAATCCAGAAACTGCAAACATTGAGAGTATCAATCCTTGGATAATTGGATCATCACTTCCAAGGTGTCTAGATTCTCCACCAAGAAAGTCAAATTGCAGAGCAATTGAATCAATGAAGAGAAGAATAAAGTTAAAATCCATTTTATAGCCCTATTGCCTTTATTAGTTTAGCAGCAGCTTCATCAATCTTTCCTTCGCCGTTTAGAATATGTTTTACTGGGGAACCAGTGATAACAGCACAGGCAGATATCATTCCAGATTGAACGTCTAATTCTTTTTTAATGTTTTCAATAGTGATTTTATCTCGATTACGAGTATCATCTTTCATTCGTCTGTTGTAAATTTCTTCAGGTTTTGCAGAAACTGAAACAAAATTAGTGGGTTTGAGAATCTTCAAAACATGTTCTGGCAATCCAGGATAATATCCTTCAGGAGAGCTGATAAATGCATGAGTGTCTATAATTATAATTTGTTCATTTTCTAAAGCAATTTTTTCAGCGACATTTTTTTGAATGTTTTGTTGTTGGGATACAGGTAATTTTCTGAGCTCATCTCTATCTTGTAATCCATTTTCCTTGGCAGCATCAAACATCAATGTACCATAACTGATAACTCTTACACTTTTATTGTTACTTTTTAGAATTTCAACAATTTTTGACAATAGCGTGGTCTTTCCAACGCCTGCAATTCCTACCATTACTATTTTCTTATTTTCTGCCAAGCAAAGCACCCAATCGCGGCATTACTACCTCTACTTGTTCTCTTACTAGTTGCGTATAATAGTTAATTAAAATATCAACCATAAGCAAAATTCCAATTCCAGAACCAAATACACCAAGCACATCAGATACTCCTGCCAATAGACCCAAAATCATAGAGCCAATAATTGTAACAGATGGAATGTACTTGTTTAGTAATGCTTCAACTGGAGCATTTGATCTTCTAAATCCAGGAATTTGCACATCTGCATCAAGCAAGTTCTGAGCAGCACTTTTTGGAGACAATCCACCAAGCTCCACCCACAACCTACCAAACACAACAACAATTCCTATCATAAACAAAACATAGCCTACGGCACGCATTGGATCCAAAGCCGCAACATCTAATCCCCTTGGGGGAGTGATGTAGTAAATTATTCCACCAATAGGAGTGGAAGGACTAGTAGGATCAAATTGCGCTATAAAATTCATAAAGAAATTATTATTTCGCGGGTTCATGTTTGCCCAAAGCATCTGGAAAATGAAAACGGCATTAGCAGTCAATGCAGATGCCAAGATTACAGGGATGTTAGAGACATACATCAGCTTGATTGGATAGACTGCAGAGAATCCACGGTATTTAGTTGAAACAATCGGAATCTCAATTTTCATTCCTTGTGTAAATACCAGAATCAGCAAAATTCCTGCTGTCAAGAATATGCCAAAAATACTCGGAAGTTGATTTGAACGGAAGAATACGTTTGATAAATCACCACTCATTATAGATTGTCCAATGTATGGAATTATTCCAATTGTACCTCCATCTCCAGCAGGCAACGGGCTAAACAAGCTCCAAAGAATTTGTTGAGCAACACCGGCCATGATAAACAAGCTGATGCCACTGCCAAGCCCCCAACCCTTCTGAATCAGTTCGTCTAAGAACATGATAATAATAGAGGCAGCCATCAGCTGCCCTATCATCACATACAAAAAGGACGGATCAGAAATTCCAGGCCCATAGACTGCACCTGCATATACAATAGATTCAGCTACAATTACAACATACGTTACAAGTTTAGTTGCAGTCTGAAATATTCCTCGCTCTTCAGGTTTTTTAAAATCAAATTTTAGAATATCTGAACCTCTAAGTAATTGCATCAAAAGCCCAGCTGTTACAATCGGCCCTATCCCTAATTCAACAAGAGTTCCTTGTTGGGATGCAAAAATAACCCTAGCAAAGGCTAGAAAATCAAATTGAGGTGCGGTTGCACCAAATAGTGGTGTTTGACCCATAACCATGTAGATGAGTAATGCAACTCCACACCAAAGCAGCCTAGTTGGAAGAGGGATTTTCTTTTTTGGTTTTGGAACCTGAGGAAGATAGGGTTCTGCCTTAAAAACAACTTTTCGGATAATTGCAGTAGCGCTACCTTCAGCCATTATTTGATAACACTTCTCCCCCAACAGTTTTTAGTTTCTCTTCAGCAGATGCCGTAAATCGTTTCACTTTGACGGAATATGTGTTTGTAATTTTTCCGCCACCAAGGAGTTTTTCGTATCCTGCACTTTCAAGGTCTACGATCTTTTTCCCTCCTTCTTCTTTTCCGAACTTTGTGAACAGATCATCTAGATCACGGATGCTAGTCCATTTTTTTGTAATATTTGGGTGAGGTGGTTTAGTTGAATCATGGCCATAATGATCTGGTTCGTCTTTTAACAAAGAACTGTAATGGTGTTTCATCATACCGGTAACTCCAAGACCACCCTTGTGACCACTTGCACGATGTTGACCTACTTGTCCCCATCCCATGTGTCGTCC
>JABDKK010000188.1 GCA_013002265.1 Candidatus Nitrosopumilus sp.
GATCCAGATCAGACACATGGCAATTGAATCAGCCAGATTAGCAGCAAACAAAACTTTAGAAAAAACTACCGGTGAATTAGGTTATTATTCAAGACTAAGAATTTATCCACATAATCTACTAAGAGAAAACAAACAGATTGCAACTGCAGGTGCAGATAGGGTTTCTGAAGGAATGAGAAGATCATGGGGCAAAGCAGTTAGTCTAGGCGCAAGAATCAAACACGGACAATGTATTATGGAACTTTATGTAAATGGGGATACTCATTTAGAAGCTGCAAAAAAAGCCCTGAAGGGTTCATGTGTAAAATTACCAGGAACCCCAACAATCAAGGTTGTTGAATGGAATAAAGAATCACCATAAGTCTTCTAGAGCAGATTTCTTATTTTTGATAAAAACTAAAAATTCTTCAAACTCTTTTTTGGTTGGTTCTCGATTTAGAATTCTTTTTGTTTGATAAAAAAATGAATTATACAATCTTCCCACAACAATTCCCATTGCAAATGATTTTGAATTATCAATATCAGATAGAAATGCAATTAACTGTTTAATATCATCTTTATTTGAAATAGTATTTTGAATTTTTTGCTCTATTTTTTCTAACAGTTTTTCTTCCATATATCATCATGGTTGAATTAGTTAAAAACAGTTTAATATCCAAATTCAATCTTTAGGGTTGTTGCAGTTATAGTACAGTCTGGTTAGTACTCGTGCTTGCCAAGTACGTGACCCGGGTTCAAATCCCGGTAACTGCACCATTTATCATAAATTTTTAGGAATCAAAGCCTTTTGAATTATTTCCAAAGCATCAACTGCTTTTTCAGGACGAGGTAACTGAATCATAAAGACGTTGTCCTTTCCATATTGAGATTTTGGAGATGAAAGTGCAAGCATTGATGTGTTTGCAAGTGTTTTAAAAAATTCAATGTCCTTTTTTGCATTTACAAGAAATTTTTCTACAATGTTTCCTTTTGAAAATGTCAAAACTATTTCAACGAAAACATTTCCCAACCCATCTTGAAGAATATTTAGATCAGTGTTAATTGATAATGATTGCCCTGCAACTTTAGAAAGCATTTCATCATATTTGTTTTCTTCAATTACAATACAAGGAGTTTCTTTACCATCAAAATCAAATGTAGTAATACCATCATGGACTTGCTCCAGTAATCTCTTTAGTTCATCAGACATTCTTTTTATCATCCACTCTTTGAATTATTTTATCACCAGCTTTAATCAAAAATGGCGAAATAAATGCAGTGATAATGGATATGATACCTATCAACGGAAACAAGAAGGAACTTACAGCACCAATATCCACGCCAGCTTTAACGATAACTATAGAGAATTCACCTCTAGGAGCACCCAATGTAAATGCAGAACGCAATGATTTTCCTCTTTTCTGCCTGAAAATTATATTTCCAATCAAATTACCGCCAAACTTCATACCTGTAGCAACTGCAATCAGAATTATTGCTATGACAATATAATCACCAATCTGGGAAACATCCATCAAGGCTCCAACGGAGATAAAGAAAATTGCTACAAACATGTCTTTAATTGGACTAGATAGAAGTTTTGCAACTTCTGCAGATTTTGATTCGGCAACTAAGACACCCGCTAAAAACGCCCCTATAGCAACTGATAATCCAACTATGTTTGCAAGTAAAGCATATCCAAAACAAACACCTAGCACACTTAAAAGTAAAATTTCTCTATGTTCTGCTGCTGCGACCCTGTCAATAAGAGGTGGAATGACACGTGTACCTACAGTAAAGGTTCCAAGAATCAAACCAGCTGCTACCAGTACGACTACAACAACGGATTCTATCGATACTGTTCCAACCAGGGCAATTGATTGTAATGATGAGATTAAAATTACAGCGATAACGTCTTCAACAATCAAAATTCCCAATACAAGAATGGAAGATTCTTTTCTAATTCTACCCATTTCTTCTAAAATTTTAACGATTACAGCTGTACTTGAAATAGATAATGCTGCAGCAATAAATAATGAATCCATAAAATTCAATCCAAGTGCAATTGCAGTATAAAATACCACTGCTAATGTGGAAAACAGTCCAATTGTTCCAACGCCAATTGCAACTCTACCAATATTTCGAATTTTTGCATATGGAAATTCTATTCCAATAACAAAAAGAAGTAAGATTACACCAATCTCTGAAAAGAGATTCAATGCTGAAATATCAGATAAAATCCCTACGCCTTCTAAGACATCAGATGAAGGGCCTCCTTCAGGAAGTATCCATGACCAAAGAGGGGATAAAGGGCCAATTAGCATCCCAGCAAAAAGATATCCAATAATCAGGGGTTGTTTAATTTTAAAAAAGGCCAAAGTAACAATTGCACCAATAATCATGATAAATGCTAAATCAGTAACAAAGCTAGTGTGAGGAAGTTCAGGAGTTATTTGTTCTATTAGACTGGTAACAGTACTGTTAAGTGAGCTTTGAATGTTTTCAGAATCTAATTGAAGCGAAACGTCTTGCATGTTATCATTGAATAAATTTCTTTAATAATGATTTTTAAAATGCAGGTAAACAAATCTGAAAAAATAGGCCCAGTGTATTCAAACAATGTTTAACGTCTTTATGCCTAGATAACATATTGAAAATGTAGAATGATGATTAGGTCAACTGAATAAGATGTAGAGATATGACCTGGGGTATCTGACTGCAATATTGGTAACGATGTAATTACCCAATTATTAATAGTACGGTACTATACCGTACTATATGATTCAATGTGAATATTGTACACAAGGGTTTATCGAGACTGCAAATGGTTTAGCCGAGAAAACCTTTCATGAGTTGCTTCATGCACCTGAAGTTGTAAACAAGTAACTCTGTACATTTTTTATTTTAGACCTAACTTTTTTATCATCAAATTTTAATTTAACATGCATGGCTACAAAAACTACCAAAAAGAAAACTCCAACGGGTAAAAAGACCATAAAGAGAGAACCTAATCCTTCGGCCATTCTTAAAAAAGTAGCTTCAGTTTCTGACTCTAACAAAGCATTACAAAAAGAAATTAAAGTGATGACAAAAATTTTTGGGGAAAATCAAAAGGTTTTGGTATCTATGAAAGGAATGATAGATACACTTGCATCAACCCTTGAACACATTGAAAAGCAATCAAAACAAATCAACATTATTGAGGATGACACTCAAAAACTATATGCAGGACTAAATCAAGTTAGAAACCAAACCAATCTAGTTACTAAAATTAATGATCAAACTACAAAACTTCAAGACGAAATTAACAGAATTTCAGAATTGCAAAAATCATCAAAATCTCAAGAGTTATCACAAAAAGTAGAAGACAGTATGAATTCAATAAAAAACAATTCTCAGATGATCATCAAGATTGCACAAAGAGTGGATGAGGTCAGAGATGATCTTAGAAAAGTTTCAGGAAAAACAGATTCATTCTTAGAAATTGGTTCTGAAATGGAGAAATTAAAAAACAGTATTGATGAGATTTCAGGAAAAACTGCTCAGCTTGACACAGGAAATCAAATTATAGAAAGTCTCAAGCAAGAATTTGAAAAGATCACAGATGGTGTAATGTTAACTTCAAATCTCAATGCAGAGTTGGAGGCAATCAAAGTTACAATTGATGCAATTTCTGCAAAAGCATCAAAGATGGATTCGCTTGGAGGAGTAATTGATGGTCTAAAACAGCAATTTGAAACAGTATCAGCAAGAGCAAATTCAATTGACAATCTAAGTTTAGAATCAATCAAAGAACTAGGAGGAAAAATTGATAAAATTGAAACTGAGATTGGCGCATTATCGAAAAGAGCAGATTCAACTGCATTTGTAGGCGAAGGCCTCAAATCAGTTCAAGAAGATGTCTCTAGTTTCAAAACAAATGTGTTTGATAAAACAGACAGTATAGAGCAAAAAATAGCCTCAGTTTCAGATGTTCTAAAAAGGCAAGATGCATCTACTGCAGAATTTCATAAAAAATCTGAAAAATTATTTGAAGAGATTCAATCAGTTAAGAATTTCTCAAGTAAGGCATCAAGTGATTCATCAAAAGAGATGATGGCATTGCTAAAACTTTCAGAATATCAATCAAACATCAGAATGAATACAGAATCAAAGTATGGGGATATAAAAGATCTTGAAAAAATGGCATCACAGACTGCAAATATTGTTAATTTATTTGACAAAATTTCAATAGAATCAGGTGAAAAAATCCCATTACCTCATGAAGTAAGGCAATGGGCAGTTAGCAAAATTTTGGATTGTGCTGATAAATGGGAGATTAGATTTAGTGACGTTTATTCAATATTGACAAATGCCATTGGCAGAGATATGCTAAGAAAAGTAATAAGAATTCAGCAAATCAGAGACATCTATGGAATTAGAGCTGTGGATGAAATTAGAAAAGACTTGAATATTTCTTAGACGCCGGTTTCATCTGCAAGTTTGAGTTGTTCTTTCTTTTTCTTTAATGCAGCAAATATTCCTAAGATTGCAGCAATCCAAATTGTTCCAAACATAATGTTTGCGACACTTACATACATGTAGGGAGTGGCATCCATAATATTTGTTTTAAGAATTAAAGCCCTAGAATTTAGATCTAGCATTCCAGTATGATATGCAGAACTATCCTTGGGAACAGTTGAAATTTTATCAATGCTTGCAATCATGGTGTTAACATCATTTTGAATTCTAAGAAGATTTGTAGATTCAGTGGCAAAAATCCAAACAGGGTTTTTAGAGATTACTTCACCATTAGCATTAAGAGTTTCAGGAACTTTCCCCATTACCAAATTCAAATCAGTCTGAACATTTAACAAATGACTACGAATAACAGCAGGATCAGAAGAACCTACAATACCATCAAGATGTCCACGAATTCTATCTAGAGGATAGATATCAGTGTTATATCCATAAATTGCCATGAACCCACCAAATAGAATTATTGCAACAATTCCAATCATGGAGAGTTTGTAAACTTTGTTTGCCATTTTTTCCTTCCTAGTCTTTACTCTAGGATTACTTGATTTATTTCTTTTAAAACGCGTATGCGATAGACTCATGTATGCAATATAGAAGAATCCAACTGCCTGAAGTCCAATTATAGGAACAAAGATAGGATTATTTGAAAAAATAGAAACAAAAATTCCCAAGATGCCATATACACCAAAGAATATCTCTAAGAGAGTTACCTGTGAGAAAGGCAGATTGTATGCGTTGTCTTTCCAATCATCCTTGGTTTTTAGTACACCGTATTTTGGAGTTCTAAGAAATTCATTTTTCTTTCCAAGGACAGCATCAAAAACTGCAACTGTGTTATTAACTGACATTCCTGCATTATAGACAAGCAGTGCAGGGAGAATCTTTGCTTTTGATTTCCATGATTTATGATACATGCTTTGTATAATCATGATGTATGCACCAGGACCCATTGCAAGATATGTTGCAATTGTTAGTGCAGGAAGAAAACTAATCACGTAGAGATTAACTTGTCCGGCTAACAAAATAGGCAATGCCAAAAATTGTATTAGCATTAATGGATATACAATGTGTCTAGTTAATTGAATAAATGCCTGAATTTTAGCTTCTATCGCAACTTTACGTTTTAGTGCAATATCAGTTAGGAGTTTAATTGCACATTGGATTGAACCTTTTGCCCAACGAAACTGTTGTCTTTTTGCAGCATTCATCTGTACAGGTAATTCGGCATCAACTACAATGTCAGGTAAGAAAACACATTTCCACCCCTTCATTTGTGCCCTATAACTAAGATCTAAATCCTCTACAAGAGTTGCAGTGTGCCAGCCTCCTGCATCTTCAATACAATCACGCTTCCAAATTCCAGCAGTTCCATTAAAATTCATAAACAAGTGGGAATTGCTCTTTGCTTTTTGCTCTATTAGAAAATGAAAGTCAAGACTAAGTGCTTGTGCCTGAGTAATTGCAGAGTAGTTTTCATTAACATGTCCCCAACGACATTGTACTAGTCCAATGTTAGGTTTTGAGAAGTGAGGGATTGCTCTTTTTAGAAACCAAGCTGGAGGAATAAAATCAGCATCAAAAATTGCAACAAGTTCTGTATCAGTACTTTGCATTGCATGTTTTAGAGCACCTGCCTTGTACCCTTTTCTTGTACCACGTCGAACGTGTTCAATATGAAATCCTTGTTTCTTATAATCATCAACTACATTTGCCAGTAGTTCCACAGTATCATCATCTGAATCATCTAACACCATTATCCTCATTTTGTCTTGTGGATAATCCAAGTGACAAACAGAATCTACTAATCTCTTTGCAACATATTTTTCATTGTATATTGGAAGCTGAATTGTGATTGAGGGTGTACCCCAATCAGTTGGAGATAAGACATCTTTTCTTTTTCTTGAAAGAAATGCAAGATAGTAAAAATTGCAAGTATATGCCGTAATAATTATGGCTGATATAATGAATAGATCAAAGACTAATTGTGTGAAAGGGTTGATTGGCATATCCCTAGTTTCACAGAATGATTAATCGCTATTTATACTTGCAAAAATTTTGGATTATTTTTGTTCAAAGATCTTGATTGCTTGAGGAGGACATACACCTTCACATGCTAGACAAAAGATACAGTCAGGTTCTTTTGACATTAATGGCTTTTTCTCAGATGCAGGATTTCCAGGGGTGTCAAACCATTCATAGACGCCAACAGGACATGCCTCAATGCATCCACCATCTGCAATACAAATATCATAATCGACTGAAACAAATTCACCCCAAACTCCCATGATAGCATTTCCAGTTCCTCTTCTACCCCAAGTTTTGATTGTGTGTTCAGGGGCATCATAGGGTGTAGATGGTTTCATTTTTGATTTGTATTCAACATCGATTGGACCAGACTTTGCACCATCAGGAATTTCAATTTCGCTATCATCTTCTTCAATCTCATCCTCATTTGCTTCAATTGGTTTTGGTTTTGCACCAAGTACAATTTTTGCAAGAGGAGTGAGTTCTTCTAGTTTCTGAATAGCTGCTACCTCAGAAATTTTCTCAGTTTTAACAAAATAAGAAATCATCTTATCTGCCAATATAGTATTTCTCAAAATTGTATCAATTACCATTTTTGCAAAGTGATCAGCCTTTTTTCTATAATCTTTAACCCAGTTAGGATCTCCAAATTTTTCAATTGGAAATATCTGATAAATAATATCTACAACTTCACCTGAAACAATTTCAACTGTTACAGATAATTCAACTTCCTCATATCCTTTTGCATCAGGATCATCCATGTTTTGTTCCTTCCAACGATATGTTGCAAAAATTCTGTCGGCATACATGTCCATTTCAAATGCCTTTTTGAGTCCATCATGAACAGATTTTAGTTCAACAGGATCTTCTAGTTTGATGGGTAATCTATACAGCCCAAGTTTGAATCCATGTAATGGATAAACACCACGTTTTGCAGTGGGAGCCTCCATTGACCAAACGCGATCTTTTAGAAGTAAGGACATTTAATTTTAATGAATTGAATTTATTTAAAAAGGTTATCAGTCATCATCTGGACAAGTGAGCTCTCTTAGTTCAGTATACTTTTTTTCCAAAGCCAGTGCATGAATCATTACTTTAGACAGATTAAAGGATTTTTTTGGAAAATACCATCTAATTGCTACCCAATGTCCAATTCCATCCATATCATGAATCATACCCTTATCAGCCAAAACATTGAGTTTTTCATCAAGAGATACTTCTTTAATTGTAAGACCACGCTTTGTTTTATCTTCTAAAATTAAATCATCTTTTCCTTCTTTGATAAAATAAAAAGATCCTTTCTCTAATACAGGAAGGTCTAATAGCAATTTATTTTTCCACTGGGTTTCCTATCATGTTTCCCCATTCGGTCCATGAACCATCATAGTTTCGAACCTTTGGGTATCCAAGTAAATATTTTAGAACAAACCAGCTGTGTGAAGATCTTTCTCCAATTCTACAATAACATATTACATCTTTGTCAGGAGTCACACCTTTTGGCTCATAGTTTTGTTTTAGTTCTTCTACTGCCTTGAATGTTCCATCGGCATCATTAACAGCAGTTGCCCATGGAATATTATTTGCATGCGGAATATGTCCGCCGCGTTGTGCATGTTCCATTGGATATTCAGGGGGCGCAGTTATTTGTCCAGAGAATTCTGCAGGAGATCTTACATCGACCATAACTGTATCT
>JABDKK010000196.1 GCA_013002265.1 Candidatus Nitrosopumilus sp.
TGGGTATTGAAATTAGGCACGAATACAGACCTCTAAAACCTTGAAAATCCTTAAAATACCTTAGATCACCTTGCAAAACCTTCATTGAACCTTAAGGTATGCTTATGGGAACTAAAGATACCTCTAAGATCTTTTGATGAATCGGATGAATAGTATGAAAAAAGAAAGAACAAGCCAAAAGTGTTCATAACTGACGGATGGGGGTCATACAATGAGGCATACAAAAAGGAATTTTGGACTATGAAAAGAGAGGGCAGAACTTTACAGGTAATACACATTCTTCTTTCAGGTGACAGAAACAACAACATCCAAGAGAGACTGAATGGCAAGATTAGGGATAGGGAAAAAGCCATGCGTGGTTTGAAGAAGAAAGACGTCCCTACCCTAACAGGCTATCAGATATTTCACAACTATTTCAGACCTCATGTGGGGTTAGATGGAAAGACCACTTTGGAAGCTTGACAAAATATGAAAGATTAACATTGATTTCAAGGAGAGTGATGATGAGATCAGCCTATCTAGTGAGATTAGAAGTGAGCATTGTCCAGATGACTGGGTTTATGTTGTAAAAGACTAGCCATCAACCTAAGACTTAACAGAACCTGAATTTTACAAATTATATGAATAAACAATTCTATATTTGGATGGGAATATCAATTTCGGCTTTAATTGTAGGATTTACCATTTTATTTGGATGATTAGGAAGAAATTTCAAAATTTAGATTGCATCCTAGTTGAAAGATAATTTCTTTTTCTGTTTAATAAGTTGATTTTGTTGTTCAATTAACAAAGTATCATGTTATCTTTGCAGGTTTAATTTATCAAAAATCATTTGTGCCTTCTGATAATTTTCTTGCGATAATAATTTCCTTCAGAGTGTTGATATTGCTTGAAATATTCATCATGCTGTTTTTGTTCACGGAAAATTTTTGTATCAAGTGATTTATTTTAACCAATTTTATAATTATAGTATATCGCCATAGATTAGATGAATTATTGATAACCGCCTAAATGCAAATCGACATTTATTACCAATTTTATCTGTGGACAAAGTACTAGCAAGGATGAGAATTGTGTACGTAGTAAGATTTGTCTTTTTCTGAACACAGATGTGGATTAATTTTAGATAATTCTAAAATATCTCTGAATGCAGGACATTTTTTATCTATAGAAAATAATTCTTCACAGTTTGGGCATTGAATAATTTTGTGGGAGCCCCAATCACATTCTATCTCTTCGATTAATTCAAAAGTTACATAAACACTACAGATGCATTGCAATTTTTGTTCAAATTTATTGATTTCAATCATTAGGATTACATTTGTACCATGATTTATTAACATACTAAATATTCTAACAATGTTAAATTCATGACAGAGTGTCCTACATGTAAACTTTCAATGGAATCTCATTCAACTGAGGAGTTGATGGAATGTTGCATGAAACAAGTAGGAGAAGACACAGAAGGATTTGGAATATGTCCCAATTGCAAGCATGATCTCAAAAAACATACAAAAAAAGAATTGGCTGAGTGCACCATTGAATTTTTAAAATCTGGAATCAACAACTAGCAAGATAGTATTAAACACCAGACTGATTTTCATAGTACATGGATCAAAATACACGAAAATTAATTGAGAAATTTTCTCCAATGTGGACAAACAAACAGATTTGGGAATTTGAACAAATCAATAAAGATTTAAAATTTGATTTAGTGTACACAGAACCAGAAAAATTTGACAGTAAATCATGGAAAACTAAATTGGCATATCCTGATTCAAATATCAGAGATGTAGCGGTAAGGACATTCGATTATTTACTTCAAGGAAATCAATTATGGATTGCAAGCAAAGATGGAGGACAAATAGATGCGAAATTAATTCCATACCTAATGGCGACGATAGCAGATATTATGATTGAGGAAGAAATATGCCTAAATTTCAGGCTAGAACATGGTTGTTTAGGCATTTTATTAGACAACAAAGCAGATTTAATTGATTGTAAAGAATTCTTTGAAGAATTTTATCATTTGGCCACCGGTTTCAACTATGACATTGATACAGGAATACCAAATGATGAAACTGAGGCAGAGATCTACTTAACAAGACTGCAAGAAGAATTTGATGAAAAAATGAAATTGC
This sequence comes from Candidatus Nitrosopumilus sp., assembly GCA_013002265.1. Classification (GTDB taxonomy): domain Archaea; phylum Thermoproteota; class Nitrososphaeria; order Nitrososphaerales; family Nitrosopumilaceae; genus Nitrosopumilus. The sequence continues at coordinate 2,142 of JABDKK010000196.1, forward strand.
AATTGGGGGATAGGTATTTACCAGGAAATAATGATCCTAAAACATTTCATCAAAATGATAACTAAAATACATGAACAGTGTTAAAAAAATATTGCCTGAACAAAGACCACATAGAAATTTTAGAAAAAAGGAAACATCTTTAACAACTGAGCAAAAAATTGAAAAATTCATTTTAAGAAACTCGAAAAACGGATTTTTTACCAAAGTATCAACAATTCCCTATAAATTTGAAATTTCAGAAAGTAAGTCATGGGATATTGTAGGAGAATTACTATCCGATGGATTATTAGAATCAATTCATGATAAAAGAACTGGAGAAATGAAGCTTTGTGAATTTGGAAAAATATACGAAATAATGAATTTGGAAAGAAAAAGAAAAAAAGACAGGTTCAAAAACAACAAGAAGGAATCAACAAAGTAAGAATATCAAATGAAAAGTTAATTTGAGGCTTTACTAATAAAATGGATTGTCTTTCTGAATTAGAAAACTCTTAATCTCAGATACATTCAATCCAAATATTGAATGATGAAGACAATTTACCAGCTCAGTGTCATCCATTTGTGAAAAGAAAAAAGAAAAAAATGGGGGATAAAATTGAAACAATGTAAATTATGTGGAACCCCTTTAGGAAAAGAACCAACAAATGAAGAATTAGAAAAACATTGGAAGAACCAACATGGTTGGCATTGGGAAACTAATAAAGAAAAAACACCAAAAGAAGCATTACTAAAAAATACCAAATGAACGTCTTGGAGTAGTGGTCGTTTATAGCATGCCTAGACCACTAAACGAAGGCGTCACACTAGTCTACAATTTAAGATATAAAAAAATGAGCATGTGTAATCAAACATGTGTTTAATTTGTAACAAAATATATAATTAATTTTAAGAAAGAATGGATTAATAAGAAATTACGCCCAAAAAAAATTTTTAAACTAAAAACTATGTTAAATTTCACTTTCAATGAACAATAGGAAAAATGCCATAAGGACGAATGTCAAGAATAGATACATATGATATCAAGGCAAAAAAAGGTGTCCATGAAAAACCCGAAAGTACATCTTATTAAAAACGGAACTGGGACATTAAAAGGAACTAGATCAGAGACTGGAATAGATTTATTCAGAATTGTTGGAAATTCAAAACCAACAATTAATCAGCCCAAATTTGAAGTATTCAAAAATCAGTTTACAAGTAGGCAGTGTAAATGTAACAAAAGTTGCTAGATTCTATTTTTATTATTACATATAAAAAATTCGAAACCATTAATTTGATAATTATGGAGAATGAAGCATGTCATTTGAAATTGATTGGCACAGTAATTTCTATGGAATTTCTTGGGCATACGAAAAAGAGAGGTTAGTCATATCTACAGTCTTTGAGGATAAAAAAGAGGCCATTTCTATTGCAAAAGAAATAGAGGATTGGAGCGATAAGTTTACCAGATTGACAATAATTGAAAAAGATAATGATGAGTTTGCAATATGTTGCTATCAAGATCCACAAATATCAAAAAGCAAAACAAACATAGGATTATTTCGAACTGGGATGAGACAAAGTGGAGGATATGAACAAGCAAAGCCCATGATTGAAGAGAAATCCCCTCTTTTGCAAATTGCTTTTGCAGCTGATGTTAGAGATATGAAAACATATGAACAGATTTCTAGATTAGTTCCTATGAGAAAATGTAGAATAATTTCTGAAAAAGATTTAAAGAAACAAGAATACTATTTTGAGAAAAGTGCGAATTTAAAAAAGTAAAATGATGAGTTTCAGAATTACTTAGATTTGAAACTTTACCATTTATGGTCTGGTAACAATCATAATTCATATTAAATTTAAAGAATCACTACTAAATCACACATAGAAATGGTACTGATAAATCGTTCATTTGGTTTAAATGCAAATTTTATTTAATTAATTATGCATGATGGCAATTATTAAACTTCATGGGAAGAAACAATATGGATATCATGGCTAATTTCTGAGGAATAACACAGTAGAAATACATTCGACAAGAGGACTAACAGTGTTTGAGCCAAAATTTGCAAAAAATTGGCCTATGCAATAAAGACTGCTACTATAAAATTTTAAATTATTAAAAAATATCTAGACAAGAATAAATGAGATTGAAAATAATTTAAATCATGCATTGTGATGAGAAAAGAACTCTTTTTGTTTTGAAAGAAGAGATTGAAAAAACATGGGATATTCTTAAAAAATCAGATTTTCAAGATTCAGCATTACAAAAGAAACTCAATGAAGTTATCTCAGATTATGTGGAATACAAAAATTCATCTCAATAGATTAGGATCATATTTATCAATTATTTTTAGATTCATCAGTCTCGGAAGTTTTTCCCAGAAGTTTATCAATCCACTTAAAAAATGGACATTTTCCTTCATACATGATAAAAATTAGAGATATGTGTATAAATTAATTCAGAATGTACAAGATCCCTTAAGTAATATTTTGATATTATATGAACTATGAATTATGAAAATCTCTTAAAGAGAATAATGGATTCAGACATCAATATCAGACACAGCATAATCACAGATATTGAAGGAAACATTCTTGCAACAAATCACAGGGAAGGAATTACAAACTTTCTATCGCCAGAAGAAACTGCATCTTCACTAAAAAGAGCTGCAGATACATGGAAGGGAAGAAGACAATTGTTTCCAAAAATAGGAAACGGGTTATATGCAGTAGCTGCATTTGAAAAAATAACCAGAATGACTTTTCCATTAGGCGATAACAACCTGATCTTTGTAAGTATGGGCTCAGATTCTGTAAGAACTGATGTTCATCAAGGTGGCCAAAAACAAATTGTCGACAATGTGCTCAATATATTGAGCAAGGATCCAACAAAAGCATAGCTATCAATCATAGATTAGGACAACACCTAATCATTTTTTGTTTCAATAAATCTTCAACAAAACTAAAAAAACACATACAGGTTTATCATGTGCAAATTCTTTCCAACATACAAGAGAAACAAACATGTCTATTATGGAGCACACAAAAGAATGTAAATTCAGAAACGATAATGATATGCCTCACACAAATTGCTATTGCAAATGTCATAAAATCATTATAGCAGAATCTACAAAATTGAAATCAAGAACTTTTTGATTCTTTTTGAGGATCAAAATTTTTTACAATCTCTGCAACATTATTCATTATGGTTTCTTGGATTTGTTTTTGAGACATTCCAGATTTGCTCATAAGTTTCATTTGATCAAGTAATGCAAAGTGTACTCGGCCTTGGAGATAATCAACTATACTAAACCCCTTTTTTGGAAATTCCGTTACAAAAAGTTCTATTTCCGAATCAATTTCACCACCATTAGCCATGGTAGAATTTTATGAAAACTAGTTATAAAATTTGCAAATCTTCATTAGTATCATCAAAAAACAAATTTCGTGACAGAATTCTCCCACAAACCCTATGATCGCATATATGTCAGAGATATGATCAAGTTGAATCTAGATGACTTAATTGGAATGATGTCATCGTTGGAATCAGCAAATGCATATTGGGTAGATGGTGTATTATTTGCAAGTTTTGCCATGACTGAATCAGAAGAGTTGGCAAAAAAAGAGATGCAAAATGAGATGTATTTAGATAAGATTGTTTTTGCAGCATATCCAAATTATTCAAAAACTGCCAAATCATCTACAAATCTTGAAATCGGAATACTAAATATGCAAAAAAGTAATTTATACCGAGATTTGATTGCCTGGCTTAAAAAACAGCCAATTTGGTCCGAATGAATAATCAGAAAATCACTACGCATGATTTTGATAGATAACTGCTACTATAGATTACACATTGTATTTGAAATGACAAGATAAAAAATCAATATTATGCACACAATTAAAGTACTAACACTATCTCCCATCACATTTACATGAACAACATCAGCAGCATTTGCTTACGATGAAGAAGTAAAAAAAGCCATATTATTTTTGAAAAATACAATGATAGTGGTTATGAGGATCACTGTATCTAGCCAGCTAAAACAGAGTTAATTTGTGATGATTCCAAAGTACAACAACTAAAGCAAGGTATATTTGAACTAGAAGAAGAGAATGACGAGCCTCGTAATCACATAACAGATCTTGAATAGAAAATCATAGGCATCAACACGGTTCTCATGGAACAAGTAACATTCATCTATGAATGGGTAAATGTCCCAATAGACATTCTTTCATAAACTTTTCAATTAATGAATCCAAAGAAAAAAACAGTCTCCTTTACTTTGGAGACTCTGTAATTTGTATTAACTAGTTTATGTGAGCTTTTGGGCCCCAGCTAACACCGCAAGATGTCTCTGACTCAATGAGTCCACTTTGAATGTGTTTTTGTTAAAAAATAGGGGCCAAAAATAATTACTCTTAGCTAAAAAAAATCAGCAAATACAAGAGGAGATCTTAATAAGTTCGTGGATTTTTAGAGATGACTGAATGCATGGATTATTCTAACTCGACGTTCAAGGAATCCAATACTTACAAGTTGTATCACACAGTGAAGACATTGTACCTTAAGAATATGATCAATTTGGAGATAATACTATAGAATTGCGTGGGTAATTCATATATCTAGTTGGAACATTTGATCGTCAAACATTTTTTAATTATTGCATTGAGTAATGAACATCACAAAATAACACTATACCATTTGGAAGTGTTTTTGCCGTGATAGAATGACCATCTTCCAAACCTTTTCCACAAACATAGCACTCAACAGGAGATACAGAAGAATTCAGATTTTGGGATTTTTTAGAAAATTGCATATCTTGCAAAATTGCTCTTTTTACTCTCTGCATGATGTTTACCATACGAACAATTAAGATATAAAGGTACCGTACTATACCGTAATTTAGTTGTGGCTAAATCAATTTAATCCAACAAAAGTAGTCATTTAGAATCCCACTCATCAATTTAAATAATAAACCGGCTAAATTTTGTTTATGGGTGGACACCTTTGGAAAAACTCAAGCAAAAGTAATACCCCTAGATTTATCTGAAAACCAATTTCAAATTTATAATAAAATTTCCAGAAACTATTCTCACTCTTTTCTTTTTGAATCATTAACAGGACCTGAAGTTTTAGCAGAAACTTCAGTGATGGGTTTTGATCCAAAAATTGTCCTAAAAGGGTATTCGGATAAAGTTGAGATTATACAAAATGGTAAAACACAAACAGTAAAAACAAAAGATCCATTTTCAGAATTAAAAAAATTACTTAGAAAAACAAATGATACTTCATATAGATATCTAGGTGGTGCAGTTGGAGTTGTAAATTATGATGCAATTAGAATTGTAGAAGACATTCCAGATACTCATAATTCACCTCAGCCTCTTATGGAATTTGGAATATATGATGATGGGATACTATATGATAATTTGCACAAAAAGTTATTTTATTTTTATAATGATGAAAATAGATTCGATGATTTGGTAATGGGAGAGGATAAATTTGAAGACTTTCATTCTAATGCTGTAACACCAAATATGGATGAAGACAAATTTTCAGAGATTGTAAACAAGGCCAAAACATACATTCAAGATGGAGATATTTTTCAAGTTGTTTTATCTCGCAAATTTACGTTTGATGCAACTGGTGACAATTTAACATTATACAAAACACTAAGACATCTTAATCCTTCACCATACATGTATCATCTTAAACAAAATGAAAAAACAGTAATTGGTGCATCTCCAGAAATGCTGGTTAGAATAACAGATGACAAAGTTGAGACATTTCCTATTGCTGGAACTAGAAAGATTACAGAAGATGAAAATGAAAACAAAAGATTGGCAAATGAATTAATCAATGATGAAAAAGAACTTGCTGAGCACACAATGTTAGTAGATTTAGGTAGAAATGATATTGGACGGGTCTGCAAATACGGAACTGTCCATCCAGAATCATTAATGGAGATTAAGCGATTTAGTCATGTTCAGCACATTGTAAGTCATATTACAGGCACTCTTGATCCTAAAAACGATATGTTTGATGCGTTTAAAGCAGTTTTTCCTGCTGGAACTGTATCTGGAGCTCCAAAAGTAAGGGCTATGCAAATAATTGAAGAATTGGAAACAGAGGCCAGAGGGCCATATGCTGGTGCAGTAGGATATTTTTCATACAATGGATGTTGTGATTTTGCAATTGCCATAAGAAGTATTTTCATTGAAAATAACAGAGGATTTGTACAATCAGGTGCAGGAATAGTGTCAGACTCTGTTGATAAAAACGAATTCAAAGAAACAGAACACAAGGCAGGAGCAATGCTACAATCTCTCAAAGAGGCATCAAATTGAAATTTTTAATCATTGATAATTATGATTCATTTGTGTATAATATTGCGCAGTATCTAGGAGAGTTGGGTGTAGATAGCGATGTCATTAGAAATGACAAAATTACTTTGGAGCAGATTAAGCAAAAAAATTATGATGCAATAATTATTTCACCGGGACCAGGAACCCCTGAAGATAAAAAATATTTTGGGGTTTGTTCAGAGGTAATTAAAGAAATAGGCCCTATAATTCCCATTCTAGGAATTTGTTTAGGACATCAAGGAATTATAGATGCTTATGGTGGTAAAGTAACAAATGCAGGATGTGTTAGACATGGTAAAACTAGTCCGGTAAAACACACAAATTCTGAATTGTTCCAAAATATAAAAAATCCATTCAAAGCAACACGGTATCACAGTTTAGTGGGAGACAAAACAATAATTCCAAATATTTTAGAGATTACTGCAACTGCATCAGATGATGGAGAAATAATGGCAGTAAAACACAAAAAATATCTTATCGAAGGAGTTCAGTTTCATCCTGAATCAATAATGACAGAGGACGGTAAGAAAATTCTTGAAAATTTCATAAAACAAGTAAAGGAGAAAAAATGATTTCAGGTTTAATTACAAAATTACAACAAAAAAAGAATCTCTCCTATGATGAGATAAACGAAGTTATGACAGATATTCTGTCAGGGAACACTAGCGACTCTGAAAATGTAGATTTTCTCTCAAACTTAGCAGAGAAAGGAGAGACTGATGAGGAATTATTAGGAATGCTAGATAAGATGCAGGAATTTGCACTCAAAGTTGAGCCCAAAAATCAAGGAACCATAATAGACATGTGTGGAACAGGGGGAGATAAACTTCAAACCTTTAACATATCAACAACGTCATCATTTGTGGTAGCTGCTGCAGGCGGAGCGGTGGCCAAACATGGAAATCGCTCAAGTTCTGGAATCTCAGGGAGTGCAGATATTTTTGAATATTTTGGATATGATTTGAATCAAGAGTCAACACAAATTTCAAACATTTTACAAAGACACAATATCTGTTTTATGTTTGCACAAAAATTTCATCCTGCAATGAAGCATGTATCTTCTGCTAGAAAGCAAATAGGAAAAAGGACAGCATTTAATCTCCTAGGACCACTTTCAAATCCAGCAGGAGTTAAGAATCAACTCGTAGGAGTTTTTTCAATGGAGTATTTGGATAGATTACCATTGATTCTTAAAAGAAAAGGTGCAGAAAACGTTATGACAGTTCGCTCAGATGATGGAATGGATGAATTTTCTACTAGTTCTACAAATAGAGTCTGTGTTTTACGAAATGGCAAAGTACTCATGAAGGCAATTGATCCTGAAGTTGTAGGACTTCATAAATCAAAACTATCAGATATCCAAATTAAAACCAAAGAAGAAGCAATAGAATCATTTGTTGGTGTGCTAAACAATACGGCAAATCAAGCTATGATTGAGACAACAGCACTTAATGCAGCTGGGGGTTTGATTGTTGCAGACATTTGTAAAAATTTTGAAGAGGCAGTAGAAATGGCACTAGCAACAATAAAAGAGGGAAAGGCAATGTCAGTGTTAGAAAAGTTTGTCAAAGATACTGGAAATATTTCAAAATTAAAGGAGATCACCCATGGCTGAAAATATTCTGAGAAAATTGGTAAATAATTCACAGATGGCAATTGATGATGGAGTTTATGATATAGATGTAGATTTGCAAAAATCAAACAAGGATTTTATTCAAATTACTAAGACAAACCCCCATGCAACTCTACTAACAGAGGTGAAGTTTTCCTCACCATCCTTAGGCAAAATAAGAACTTTAACTGATCCCGTAAGGATAGCAACCCAAATGATTTCTGGAGGCTCAAAGGGCCTGTCGGTTTTAACACAACCTCATCTTTTTAATGGATCACCAGAATATTTTGTCAAAATCAGGCAGGCAGTAGACGTGCCATTACTCATGAAAGACATCATAATAGACAAGATCCAAATTGATGCTGCAAAAAAGATGGGAGCAGACTTTATGCTTTTAATCCAATCAATATTTGATAAAGGCCATCTAAGCGAAATTGACGAATATATCGGTTATGGCCATAAGAACGGTTTACAAGTTTTACTTGAGGTTCATACCAAACAAGAATTCCACAATGCCCTAAAAACAGATGCTGATCTGATAGGAATCAACAATAGAAACCTCGACACGCTAGAAATTGAGCTTAAAACTACTGAGACTATTTTATCAGGGGAAGAAAAATCAAGACTAATTTTATCTGAAAGTGGTATTGAGACACCTGAAGACATACAATATCTAAAAAAGAGTGGAGCAGATGCATTTCTGATAGGATCAAGTATTATGAAAAGTGACAACATTGAAGAACAGGTAAAGAAATTGGTGAATGCGTATTGAAATATCCTAAAGATGGGAAATTTGGTGAATTTGGGGGCAAATACATTCCAGAAACTTTAGTTCCTGCGATTGAAGAATTAGAAGAAAATTATCTAAAATATAAAAATGAAAAGAATTTCAAAAAAGAATTAGATTATTATCTCAAAGTGTATGCTGGTCGTCCAACCCCATTATACTATGCAAAGAATTTATCTGAAAAACTCGGAGGAGCTAAAATCTATCTAAAAAGGGAGGATCTTCTGCATGGAGGAGCTCACAAAATCAACAACACATTAGGACAAGCACTGCTTGCAAAAAAAATGAATAAAAAGAGAATAATTGCTGAAACAGGAGCTGGGCAGCATGGAGTGGCAACTGCTATGGCATGTGCAGCTTTGGGAATGAAAGCAGAGGTCTACATGGGATACAAAGATACCATTAGACAGAAGCTTAATGTTTTTCGAATGAATATGTTGGGCTCTAAAGTTCATCCAGTAAAATCAGGCTCTCAAACTCTAAAAGATGCAATTAATGATGCAATTAGAGATTGGATTACCAATGTGGAAACAACATACTATCTTCTAGGCTCAGCAGTAGGACCGCATCCATATCCCGTAATGGTAAGAGATTTTCAAAGTGTGATTGGGAATGAAATCAAATCGCAGATGAAAAAAATTGACAATAAAATGCCTGATAGTGTAATTGCATGTGTTGGCGGAGGATCAAACGCCATAGGAACATTTTATCCACTAGTAGATTCAAATTCCGAAATCATTGGAGTTGAGGCTGCAGGTCATGGGTTAAAAACAAAGATGCATTCAGCAACATTATCTGCAGGTAGTAAGGGAGTACTGCATGGAATGATGACGTATTTACTTCAAGACAAGGAAGGACAGATTACTGAAACTCATAGTATATCGGCTGGACTTGATTATCCTGGAGTAGGTCCTGAACACTCTTACTATAAAGACACTAAACGAATTAAATATCATGCCGCAACAGATGTAGAAGTAATTGATGCATTTCTAATGTTAACAAGAACAGAAGGAATTATTCCAGCATTAGAATCAGCACATGCGATTGCAGAAGCAATAAAGGTTGCAAGAAAGAGCAAGAAATCAGAATCAATTGTAGTCACACTTTCAGGTAGAGGAGACAAAGACGTAGAAGAAGTTCAAAATTATCTAAATAAAAATACCAAAAACAAAGTCAAGAAAATCCAATGATTCAAAACAGTTTTTATTAAATGTAGAAAAGAGCGTACTAGACAAATGTCAAGAATTAAAGAAAAATTTGCAGATCTTGAGGAAAAAAACCAAAAAGCACTGATTTCATACATCATGGTTGGGTTCCCAAATGAAAAATCCACATTATTGGCAATTAAAGGCTTGATTAAGGGTGGAATAGATATTATTGAATTAGGTTTTCCATTCTCTGATCCTCTAGCAGACGGCCCAGTAATTCAGAATGCCAGTACAATTTCATTAGAGGAAGGTACAAAAATCAATAAATTTTTCAGAATTGTAAAAAAAATAAGAAAAGAAACAGATATCCCTCTAGTATTAATGACATACACGAATATTTTGTATCATAAAGGATATTCAAAATTCATTTCAGATGCTAAAAAGGCAGGAATTGACGGATTTATTTTACCTGATATGTCAGTTGAAGAGTCAAAAGAATATTTGCAAGCAGCTAAAGCTAAAGCAGACACTATATTTTTAATTTCACCCAACACTAGTAAAAGTAGAATTAAAAAAATTGCAGAAGCATCATCTGGATTTTTGTATCTTGTGGCCATTTTTGGAACAACTGGTATCAAAACAGGAATAAAACAATACACATTGAATGCAATTAAAGAAGTCAAAAAACAAACCAAAGGAAAAATCCCAATCGGAGTTGGATTCGGAGTATCAACGCCTGAAGACGTGAAAAAATACATCAAAGCAGGTGCTGATGGAGTAATTGTAGGAAGTGCATTTCTTAAATTGATTCAAAAGACGCCGCAGGAAAAAATGGAATCAAAAATTGCATCTTTTACAAAAAACCTCAAAAAAGCCACCATACTAAAGCAAGAACCGTAATAGAGAGGTGGTCAAGTTTACAAACGGGTATGGAGGGAAAACTCAATTTCAGTCATGACCACCAGACTAGATGTTCTCATACCATATTATCATAACAAAAATAAAAAAACCACGTAAACAATCCTGAAAGATTGTTTATTGAACTAGAATTTTTTTTGCATTTGTATAGATCGAAAATTTTCAAATAATAGAGAATTTTGTTCGTGTAAAAAGGAATGTTGAAAATAATCCAATAGCTAAAACAACCATTGCAAAGAAACTAAATTCAGGAATTACATGGGTGCCCATAATTTTAATTTCCTTTGAATGAGGAGGCATAGGAATTGTCAGTTTAGTTCCAGTAGTTGTGATTTCAGTTTCAAAATCAGTAATCACATTATCCACCCAAACTGCAGTGGGGTTTTCAATTAATTTATCAGGCAAAATTAATGTGATTTGTTCATTCTCAGAATCTTCAGATATTACAAAAATCAAAGTTTTTTCTGAAGAATTTATTGTAACAGTATTTTGAAGATTACTATCAAGAACATATTTTACTGTAAATCCTAAACCATCATCGGTAAACCCAGAACCAACATTGTGGATGGATTTTACACTGCCAGGATTCTTTACAACATGAACAGCTCCGTTCATCCAAGGATGAATACTACAAAAATAGTAAAAATCACCGAGTTCAGAAAATTCCAAGGCATAATAATCCCCAGCATTGATAAAACCACTATCAAATTTTCCGTCTATTTCACCAGATTGGGTAACAGAGGTAATTGTATGAAAACCACTATCAGCATTTTCCCAAGTAATTGAATTATTAGGATACACCGTGATTTCACCAGTAGTTATGCCTGTTGTTTTTTCAGACCAAAAATAAGGAGCATCGGGATCCGATGCACCAGATGGTATAATGATAGTGTATGTCTTTTCTGCAAACACCATAGATGCAGAGACAAACTATAATCAGTAAAAGTGGTAGAACAAAAAAAACTTGCCGCATTACAGAGTTAACCAATATATTCTATTTCAATTATCATGACAGACAAAACATACAAAAACCAGATGCTTGTTTCATAAATGTGCAGACGAAGTTCATTTTTGTCACAGGTGGTGTGATGTCTGGCCTTGGAAAAGGTGTTACCACTTCATCTATTGCAAAATTACTACAACTTGCAGATCAAAAGGTGTCATGCATAAAGATTGATCCTTATCTAAATTATGATGCAGGTACTATGAATCCAGTTGCACATGGCGAAGTCTTTGTCACTGAAGACGGAGGAGAATGCGATATGGATATTGGAAATTATGAGAGATTTCTAAACCAAAATATTCCAAAAAGTCACAACATTACCACTGCACAAGTCTATTCTTCAGTTATTGAAGCAGAGAGAAAAGGAGAATATCTAGGAGCATGTGTTCAGATCATACCACATGTTACAGATGAGATCAAGAACAGGATTAAAAAAATTGCAGAAGATGAAAAATTAGATTTTCTGATTGTAGAGTGTGGCGGAACTGTTGGCGATATTGAGTCCCTTCCATTTTTAGAAGCTCTAAGACAGATAAGAGTTGAAGAAGGACCACAAGGAGTAATTTTTGTTCATGTAACTCTAGCGCCATCCTTAGATGTTGTAGGAGAACAAAAAACAAAACCAACGCAACATAGTGCTCAGGAACTTAGAAGAATAGGTATTCAACCAGACTTTTTGGCAGTTAGATGCTCATCACCATTAGAAGAAAAGACAAAGAAAAAGATTGCAATGTTTACAAACGTGACTACAAAAGATGTGCTATCATGTCATGATGCAAAATCAATTTTTGAAGTGCCACAGATTCTTTATGACCAAGGCATTATGGATTCTATTTTTACTAAATTTGGCAAAGTTGGAATGGTGAACACATCAGCAAATTGGGACGAGTGGAATAAAATTGCCAAAAACATGGTAAACCATGAAGATCATAAAGTAAAGATTGCAATGGTGGGAAAATATGTCACACTTGCAGATAGTTATGTTAGTGTAAACCATGCGCTAAAGCATGCAGGCGCCCAACTAGGAAAATCAATTGATATTGATTGGATTGATTCTGAATCAATCACAGATTATGATACATTATCTAATTATGATGGAATACTTGTTCCTGGAGGATTTGGGATCAGAGGCTCAGAAGGAATAATTCAAACTGCAAACTTTGCACGTGAGAAAAACATACCTTATCTTGGAATATGTTTTGGATTTCAATTAGCTGCAATTGCATTTGCAAGAAATGTTTTAAATCTAGAAGATTCAAACTCAACTGAAATTAAACCAGATTCAAAAAATCCAGTTGTAGATTTACTTCCTGAACAGCAAAGTGTTTCAGATATGGGAGGATCATTAAGATTAGGAGCAAACAACATCTTAATAAAAGAAAATTCAAAAGCTGAGAAAATATACAACTCAAAATTAATTAGCAAGCGTCATAGACACAGATATGAAATCAATGCAAAATATATCCCCGAATTTGAAAAAAATGGCTTAATCTTCTCAGCTAATAGTGACGACCATAAAAGAATGGAAATTCTAGAAATTCCAAACCACAAATTCTATCTAGGGGTTCAGTTCCATCCAGAATTTAACAGCAGGCCAGGATTCCCTGAAGAATCTTTTGTCTCATTTATCAAAGCTGCATCAGAAGAATACTAGATTTTAAGAAAAGTCGATATTTTTAATTTTTAGAAAATAAATTCCCATTTATGAGAAATAATCGATAGTTTAATGTAATTATGCTATTCAGAAATAATGAAAACAAGGAGTTAGTCTAAACTATGTCATAAATCGTTTGTCATTGGAGTTAAGGAATTTTGTTCTATGAAATGGTATAAAAAATATTCAGCAAAGAATTGAAGATGCGGCATTAAATGATCCTTCACATACCAAGTCTATTTCAAAGGATGAGTAATCATTCAATCTTTGATATTTCATAGATTTTTTGTCTTGCATCTCTAATTGAGACTTTCTTTTTGACATATCCTTTTTTCAATAAATGACTTAGTGCAAGACGAACTGTTCTATCAGGCAACAAAGTCTTATTTGCTAGATCTTTTTGAGTCAATGCGCCCTCATATTCTAATGTTTTAAGAAGTAATTTTGAGCTGGGAGGCATGCTCAGTAATTCTTCAGCAAGGTGTACCTTCTTTGCTAATGCAGAAATTGCAGTAGAGTGTTTTTTAAGACGAATTATTTTTGCATGTGGAAAAAATTGTGTACACTCAACAGTTTTGTTAACCTTGTATCTGTCAAGACCGTCTAAAACAACTTCACAATGCAATCTAGCTGATATATCATCAATTTCAATTGAGCTTTCATTGGACACAATGATTGGTCTACGGGTGACATCGAGTGAGTTTACTGAGATTATTTCAAAAACTGCTGTATCTTGAAACAAAACAGGGCCGCCAGCAGACATTGAATATGCAGATGAACCAATAGGAGTAGATACAATTATCCCATCACTGTTATCATGCCATACTTCTTCGCCATTTACTCTCAGAGTGTGCTCCATAAGCATTGCACTCTTCGAAGAAAACACTGCAACATCATTTAAAACAGGATATACATTTTTGCCGTCTATTTTTACCCCAAGTCTAGGAACTTCTTCTACTGTAAAATTTTGTTTCTTCAGAATTCCAACGTATGATGAAAATTCTCTCAATTCTATTTGGGCTAAAAAACCGCTAGCCTCACCTTCATTAATTCCAAGTACTGGAGATGTAGAATCAAAGGTACGATGAAAGTAATTTCGAACTCCCTTATCTCCACCTAAAACAATAACACAATCAGCTTGTTTTGTTTTTGATTTGGATATTGGAAATGACTTTATTCCAGAATCATCAAGAATTTTTTTTATTGTCTTTGATGCGCCTTCTGTAGTTCCAGAACCATAAATGCCTATTTGCACAGAAGTAACAAACTATCCAGTATAATAAAAGAATAATGTACTAAATGTCTCTGAATTTAACTAAATTGTAAAAATACGAGGCATTAGTCTGAACTGTGCCTTTGTTTGGAATTTTTTGCAGCCCTACATTTTGAGAATCAAGTGCAGCTTGTGCAGCACCACCTGCAAAACACAATGCCCACAAAAAGTCCTTTTCCTTAATCATAGTACAACAGAATGTAGAGCAGAAAATATCACCAATTCCGGTAGTATCATGAACATTTTTGTTTGGAAGAATTATGGAATAGATTCTATCCTTTACCAAAAGAGACACATTGGTTTTATCAGTAAGTAAAACATGTTCTACGCCTTTTTTCTGCAATGCCAACATCATTTCATCATGAGTACCTCCAACAATTTGATTTCCTTCTTCGGGATTGATTTTGATGGCATTAACATTAGATAAATCAAGATCGGTTTTTTGTAATTGTACATTGTTTTGAGAATCAGCTTGCCTCAAAAATCCTTGTGGATCGACAAAGAGAAAATTGGAATCCTTTTTGATTTCTGAAAAAACTTTATCAGAAATTTCATGATAGATAGGACTGACAAGGTGGCAATCAGCATTTACTGAAGAATACTCAATTGGCTCACATTGGTTTTCAAGTTTTAATGTCCTATCAGCACCATTAACACGAATACTAAATTTGGTGGATTTTTTCTCAGATTCGGCGTTTGTGAAATTGATTTTGTGCTCGGTAAGATATTGTTTTGGAAAATCATTACCAAATTTTGTAAATAGTTCAACATCAAATTTGAATTGTCTTGCAGTAATTCCACAATAGCATGCTGCACCGCCAATTTGCTCATATTTTTGATCACCAATAGTAATAGTGTCTATTGCACAGTGAGAGAAAAGTGCCAATTTCATCTCTTTAATTCAAAATTATGTGGATTTAGTTTTTTGCATTAATCTCATCAAAACAATTTTTGCAGAGTATTTTTCCCTTTGATATCATAATTTCCACTCCAGAGGTAAAACATTTGTGGCAAAGGCCTCGCATTAAATATCAATTAAATTAATTCGATCTATAATTAAAACATGGGGTATTTTTTGGTAGAAATTAGGCACAAATTTATCTAGCAGCATAAATTAGTTTCAGACTAATTGTGATTGGTTTTTACCTCATCATGTAGATCTTTTACCATAGAGATTAGAAGTTCAACCTCATGCTTTTCAAGATTTTCAATATCACGTATTTTTTTTATGATAAAAGATTTTGTGGATTTTTCTAATGTCTCTTGCTTTTTTATTCTCCATCCAATAAGCATTGCACCAAAAGCAGAGATAAAGGTGCCAATAATAGCGATTCCAACAAACATAAGACCAATTCCTATTATTCTTCCAATTTCTGTGACAGGGACTACGTCACCATATCCTACTGTTGTCACAGTTGCAGAAGCCCACCAGAAGGCATCAAGTAGGTTTGTGATTTGAGCATCCTCATTAGGAGACTCAATTAGGTAGATTGCAGTTGCGCTCCCAGTAACAACAAGAAAAGAAATTCCAAAAAGAAATATGAACAGTCTCATTAAAAATTCTAAAAAAACAGACTACAAAAAGCCAAATTAAGATTTTCAAACCAGGGAACAGGGCTATTTCTTTTATTGAAGATGATTAATTGGAGATAAATGGAGATAAAATCCTTCAAGGATCCTATTCCTCAAGTTACATATCTAGTTAAAAAAAAATTATGGGCACAAGTTCTAGTAGGATTATTTTTTGGGCTAATTTTTGGATTAATTTTAGGTCCTGAAACAGGAATAGTTGAAAAAAAGATTAGTGAAATCATTACAACATGGCTTTCCATACCAGCACATCTTTTTCTTAAAATTATTCAAATGATCATTGTACCTCTTATTTTTGCTTCAATTATTCGTGGTCTTTTGTCAGCTGGTAGTGTAGAGCAACTTCGGACTATGGGTATTTTTGTAGCAATCTATTTTGTTGTAACCACTGCCATTGCATTAGGGATTGGGGTTTTTGTAGCAACGACTATCATGCCTGGAAGTTTTATAGATAGTTCTAAAATGCTAGAAAGTTTAGAAATTGATGAGACAAGCCAACTTGTAGAAAATGTAGAATTTAATTTTCTTGATATTCCTGAGCAGATCATAGGGCTCATCCCCAGCAATCCTCTGACATCTTTTATGTCCGGAGAAATGTTAAGCATAATCATTTTTGCATTGTTTGTTGCAGTAGCAATGATCTCTTTACCAAAAAAGAAATCAGAGCCAATCATGGAATTGTTAGAATCTGTCCAGGGAATTACAATGAAAGTAGTTTCGTGGGCTATGCGTTTGGCCCCATTTGCAGCATTTGGTTTGATGGCAGATATTGTTTCAAAAGTAGGTATGGATGCACTTGTTGGACTTGGAACTTATATGGTTACAGTTGTTCTGGGTCTTTTCATAATGATGTTAGTGTACATAATAATCATCAAAGTTTTTGCTCACAGACCAATACTGTCCACATTGAAAATGATGAAAGATCCTCTGCTGCTTGCTTTCTCCACTTCAAGTTCTGCTGCCGTAATGCCAGTCTCATTAAAAACGGCAGAAGATAAAATGAAAGTTAAACCAACAGTTTCAGAATTTGTCATTCCATTAGGAGCTACAATTAACATGAATGGCACTGCATTATATCAAATAGTGGCAGTGTTTTTCCTAGCCCAGCTTTTCAATATCGAATTAGGGGCAACAACAATTCTTCTAATTGCAGTAACTGCTCTAATGGCATCAATTGGGGCGCCATCTGCCCCAGGTGCAGGAATAGTTATCCTGTCATCAATCCTCTTAACAGCAGGGGTACCAGTCATTGGAATTGTTTTACTATTGGGAGTAGACAGAATATTAGACATGACTAGAACAATGATAAATGTGGGAGGAGATCTTACTGCTTGTTTGTTCTTCGATAGGCAAATAAAAGGACAAGACTTGTCTGAGGGCTAGTCTAGATCTGATATGTTAAACTAAAATTCAACCCACCAAGAATATAAGTAGGCAAATTAGTTTATGTGCATGCCACTAAAGCGTGCTAGCAGGGGACGTACAAAGGGAGGCAAAGGTTCCTCAGGTGTTGTTCAATGCACAAACTGCGGGCAAACAGTACCAAAAGACAAAGCAAAAAAGGTCACATCAAGATTAAATCTTGTTGAGCATACTTTGGCAAAGGAGCTCCGTGCTCAAGGGGCATATATTGCATCGCCAACAGTTTTGAAATGGTATTGTATTTCATGTGCAATTCACTTTAAGATATTAAAGATTAGATCTGCAGACAGCAGACGTAAACGTGGAAAACTGCGCTAGTCGTTTTCTTTGATATTTTTTGCAGTGACAATCATTCTCTGAATTAATGTTATTGCGGCAATAATCACTACAATAAGTACAGCATATTCCATAAACCCTATAATTCCAATTATTGCAATGACCAATAGTCTCTCAGCTCGCTCACCAATTCCCACCCCTTGCAATTTTATTCTCAATGCATCAGACTTTGCTCTGGCATAACTGACTAGCAATGATAAAGTGATTGCAAGTAATATCAAATAAGGTTCAGCATATCCTCCAATTAAAATTCCTAGAAATATCGCAGTCTCTGCAATTTTATCAAACATGGAATCAAGGTATGAGCCTTTGTTTGAACTCTTGCCAGTTACTCTGGCCACTTGGCCATCAACCATATCAAAAAACCCCGAGACAAGTAGCAGGATTCCTCCAATGATCAACCCATACTCAATACCAAATCCATAGACCATAGCAGATGCAAATGCAATTACAAGACCAACACAAGTCCAAAAGTTAGGAGAAAGGCCAGTAGATGCAAATCCTCTACCAATTTTTTCAAGTGCAGGCTTTAGTGTATCTCGGAGGTTATTTAGCACGAGATACACCCAAAATACCATCTAATAAAGTCAACAGAAGTCAATTCAAGGCAAAATATTAAAAATTAATGATTTTTTAGACATAAATTATCAGATAGAGCGACATTAAAAGATATTATGTTATTATGAACGGACTCACATCTTAAAATTATAATTGGTCAAGCATAAGATTTGGCATAATTTTTCAATTATTATAAAATAATTTTCTTGGTATTAATTAACAATATCAGGTAGTTAATTTTTAGAAAGATTGATTGCAATCATCGTGGATATAATTTTTGCAGCCAATGACGCAGTAGCCCCGTTGTCATGATAGGGATTTAGTTCAACAATATCAACTCCAGTTACTTTGGTTTCAGTAAAACAATGAATTAGGTCAAATAATTCACGAGATGTAATTCCAACGGCTTCAGGATTTCCAACCCCAGGTGCAAAAGCAGGATCTAATACATCAAGGTCATAACTTGCATATACATTTTCAAATGAGGACAAATGATCTTTTAGCAGGTCAGGCCCTTCTCCTTTGCGTATTTGTTTATCAGAAATTGTTTTAATGCTATTCTCTTGAAGAAACTCTAATTCTTCTTTGACAAATGCTCGTGCACCAACATGTAAAATATTGTCTGCACCCCTCTCCTCAACAATTCTTCTCAAATATGATGCATGGCTTAATTTAGAATCAGCAAACTGATCTCTTAGATCATAATGGGCATCAAATACAACATAACCAGTATTTTTTGGAAAGCTTGAATATGTTGCGTATGTTATGGAATGCTCTCCGCCCAAAATGAACAATTGAATGTTTTTAGAAACAAGTTCTGTAGTAATTTTTTTTACCATATCAACCATTTCAGATGAAACCACTGTATGTCTGGTATTTCCTAAATCCTCAATGTGAACTTCTTCTAAATCAATTTTCAATTCTGGATGAAAAATCTCAATGTTGTTAAAAGAATCACGTATTGCATCAGGACCAAATCTACATCCAGGTTTGTATGAATGTGTAGCATCAAATGGAATTCCATAAAGAGTTGCTACAGATTCAGAATCTTCATTAGAAGCAGTAATCATGGGATTTTTATTCATGTATAAATCTAGAAAACTCATTTTATCACACCATCAATTGAGGTCTCTTTGATAGATGTTTTGGAAGATTCAATCCAGTAAAGGGTTTACCATTAGTTTGTCGATTAATTTCTTTTAAAAATTCATCAAAAGGTAATTCTCTAACAGTTCCAAGTTGTCTGTCACGAATACTCAGATTTTCTGAGTTTGTCTCTTTTTCTCCAATTACCAAGATATATCGAATCCATTCTTTTTCGGCTTCACGAATTCTTTTTCCTATACTTTCATTTCTATCATCTATATCAACACGAATATTGTTTGATGAGATTTTTTCAGATAATTTTTCACAGTATTGATAAAAGTCTTCATTTAATGGAATCACTCTAACTTGTGTTGGAGCGAGCCACAATGGAAACTGTGGTTTTCTTCCCTCTTTGGAATCTTTTGCAGCTTTTTCTAAAAGCGCATAAATTATTCTTTCAATTGCACCACTAGGCGAGTTGTGTAAAATTACAGGATGTTGAGATTTGTTATTTTCATCAATATACTCAATTTCATATCTTTGGCCATTTTCAACATCAATTTGATCTGTTGATAGTGCAGATGCCTTACCCAAATTATCTACAAAATTAAACTCCCATTTTAGAACAAAATAAAAGAATTTTTCTTTCCACATTTCAACAAGGACTGGTCTTCCATGTTTCTTGACTAATTCTTCTATTGATGATTTGTTGTCATTGTAAAAATCCTCAGTAAATCTAATTGCCATTTCATAGTCAGAGGATTCAATTCCTAGTTCAGTTAAAACATTTTGAGAAAGATCAAATCGAGTTTTAATCTCATCTACTGCCTGAGGCAAATCTTTGCAAAAAGCATGACAATCAGGCATTGTAAATGCTCTTAGTCGTCGCAGTCCAACAAGTTCACCTGATTGTTCACGTCTAAAGCTGTAACGTGTAAGCTCATAGAGTTTGTATGGTAAGTTTTTGTATGATAATTGATAGTGATTTGCCATTAAGAATTGGCCAAAACATGCGGCAAATCTAAGGAACAATTTTTTTCCTTCAGAATCAATATTGTATTGTCTTGCAGGAAATCGATTAAAGTAACTTACCATACTTGGATGCTCTGAATCATACATGATTGGAGTTTCAACTTCACATCCCCCATACTCTTTTACCCTCTCTGTAACATACCGTTCAATTAGGGATTTGATCAAACGACCATTTGGATAGAATCTCATATTACCTGAATCAGAAGCTGGTTCATAATCTGCTATTGCCATTTTTTTCATCAATGCGACATGTGGTGGCGGTTCATCCACACGTCGTATTTTTGTAGATTCATATTTTGCCAGAATTTCTAATTTTTTATGTTTTGAGAAATCAAAATCACCAATGTTTGTCATTTTGCCATCAGGAGTCATTATCTTCCAAAAAGATCTAATTTTAGATTCTCCCTTTAGTGCATCAGATGTAATCTCAGCATCCACAGGTTCCAATGTATCCTTTGTTACTACTTTGGAGCTCTCTGCAAGGGGATGTCCCTTTACCTGAATTTTGTAAGACTTTGTCCAACCAAAAGGAGAATGTGAAACTTCTAGTTCTGATGCATTATCCTCCATTTCTTTTAGTAAAGAGATTGCAATGGGGGGTTTTGCCAGATTCGAACTCAGATGAGCGTATGGATATAATAGCAATTTTTTGCATCCAATCTTTTCCATTGAATTTTTAATCTGTGCGATTGCATTTTTAGCCACAGAAGAATCATCTCCATCTTCAATTGCAACAAATGCAACTACAATCTCCTCTAATCTACTTGTTTTAGGATCGTCTATTTCCTCAGCAGATTTTATCTCTTTTTTAGTTGGAGTGTATTCAATGCTATCGCAGTGAAGTTGCAATATTCGCATGAATACAAATTCAATAGTCTGAGTTTAAAATCCTTGGGGTATTGAGCCCACGGGGACTCTACTCCCGTTTTGGGGATGAAAATGGACGCACATAGGTAGAAAATTGGATTATTCTAAGACAACAACTTTACCAGTCATCCAAGGATGTGCTATACAGTAATAGTCAAAGATTCCATCCTCATCAAATTGATTAGTATATCTTGTACCAGCTGAAATTAATCCACTATCAAAGATTCCATTTGGACCCTCTGAAGGAATTCCACTTGTTGCAGTATGAACAGTAGTGTCATCATTGGTCCAAGTTACACTGGAATGCTCACTAATTGTTACAGAATATGGTAAATAACATTCGTTAGTTTCTTCACATCCTGGAGATCCAGAACCTAAAGCAATTGAAACTTGTGTATTTTCTGAATTTGAGCTAGTTTCAGTTTTGTCATCTACATCATCATTTTGATTATCTAAATATTGTTGATTGTTCATCATATTGTTTCCTATCATCATATTTCCATCCATCATCATGCCAGAACCCATCATCATGTTCATCATGTCTTGATTATTCATCATGTGATTCATCATTCCCTGATGCCCCATCATATGATTCATCATTTGCTGCTGCATGTCTGGATC
>JABDKK010000197.1 GCA_013002265.1 Candidatus Nitrosopumilus sp.
GGGTATCATGATGGAATCGATTCCTGCCCAACTGAGCCAGAAACATGGAACAAGTATAATGATCATGACGGTTGCCCAGATATTGCTCCAGAGCAACAAAGATTTGTCCATGATGATGACTTGGATGGTATCATAAACGATCTTGACTTATGTCCATCTGATCCTGAGGATTACGATGGCGACAGAGACGAAGACGGCTGCCCTGAATAAAACAATATTCTAGGCTGTGAATTAACTTATGCTTCCAAAGTTTTCTAGTAAGGCATTTTTAGCTCCTATGGCAGGAGTCAGTGATCCTGCTTTAAGGCTACAATGTAAACTCTTGGGGGCAGGACTAGTTGTAACTGAATTTACCAATATTCATAGTATCATTGCAAAAGAAAAACAACTCAAAGAGAAAATGCGTACCATTCAAGAATTTATCGAATTCTCAGAACAAGAACGACCTCTTTCAGTCCAGTTGTTTGGATCTGATCTTGGGGCATTAGAAAAAGCTGCAAAAATTGTAGAGCCATATTTTGATATAATTGACTATAACATGGGTTGTCCTGCACCGCACATCACTCAACAGATGGCAGGTGGTGCTCTTTTACAAGAAGTCAATCTGACAACTCAAATTTTTGAAACTCTTGTTAATGCAGTAAAAAAACCAGTAACGCTAAAAATTCGTGCAGGTGTTACAGATTCTAGCAAATTTCTATTTAAGGATATTGCTCAACTTGCCGAAGATAAAGGAATCAAAATGATTACATTTCATCCAAGAACTGTTAGTCAAGGATATTCTGGTAATGCAGATTGGAAATTAATCAAAGAACTCAAAGAAATTTCAAGCATTCCAATAGTTGGAAATGGGGATATTACAACTCCTGAGGATGCAAAAACAATGCTTGATGAAACTAATTGTGATTATGTCATGATAGGAAGGGGTGCTATGGGTAATCCGTTTTTGTTTGAACAGATTAATGATTATCTTAAAACTGGAGAATACAAGCAGTATTCATTTAAGGATAGACTAAATTCGTTTTTTGATTATTTGCATCTGAGTGATAATTATAAAATTAAATTTGCTAACATAAAGGGGCAAGCCATGCGATTTACCAAGGGAATGAAGGGAGGGGCGAAACTTCGTTCAAAAATCACTTTGTCTAAAAATATCAAAGAACTTGAACAAATTATGCGTCAAGCATACTTTATTTCTTAGAAGTTTGATATTTTTCTGAATATTCCTTTACATTTGTTAAGGTTTTAACCTTAATTTTCATTGAATTTTAAAGTAAATTGGACTATTCTTATATAACTCATTAGATGATTTTATTTATGAAAATAGGAGTTGAGTCATAATTGGCCACAGCATATGTCCTCATTAACTGTGAGCTGGGTTCTGAAGAAGCAGTAATCTCTGAACTAAAATCAATTGAAGGAATCAAGGAAGTGCATGGAACATTTGGCGCATATGACATATTGGCCAAAGTTGAGTCAGGACAGGTAGAAGCACTCAGAGAGACAATTACATGGAAGATTAGAAAAATTCCAAAAATACGTTCAACACTCACTCTAATGGGTATTGAAGGACAACACTAATTTTCCAAAATCCTGTGCTTTTATAGTTAAATTGTAATGACACTCCATCCCTTCAAAAAACGCGTCTCCCAAAGAGATACCCACTGAGAGGAGTAGCGAACCTCTCAGTTGTCTCATAAACGAAAATTTCTGTAATAAAAGAAAATGATTAGAGGGCTTCTGGACCTCTCTTTTTTGATGCAATGTTTATGACATCATCAACTGGTGAAATCACAATAATACCATCTCCGGGTTTGCCAGTAAATGCTGCATCAATAATAGCTGATGTTATTTTCTCTACTTCAGAGTCATCCACTATTGTACTTACAGTAGCAACTTTGTTGAATTCTGCGATAAAAGTTCCTGTTCCTCTACCTGCTCTCATGGTTTGTCTCTCACCGGAACCTCTACCATTTCCTTCTAGAATGGTAAATCCTCCAACTATGTCTTTGATCGCATTGGAAACAGCCCCTGTTTTATCAATGTGAACGGTTGCCTCAATTCGTTTCATTTTCATTCATTTTTTGCTATTGTTTAAAAAAGATCATATGTTTTTATTTCAATTTTATGATACTACATGGTTTGGTTATTTTATTATCCTCTTGCCTTTTTAGTATTGAAATTAATGAAAATTATGAAAAGCGATGAGAAACGATCTCATAGACTAAATTATCTATTGAAGTGTTATTTGTCAAATCCTCAGGAAAATCAGCTTTATCAGAGAGCAAAACAAATGGGGGTTTCTGATTCTACTGCAAAAGATTACATTAGAACCGTCATCATCCAGGCCCAAAAAATCTACTCAAAATAGATTTTTTATAAACAACTCAAATTCAAATATTTTTCAATAAAGAAATCATTCGAAATGTTAAACAAGCTATTCATAAATAATCAAAATGAGATGAATTTCACATGACTGATCCATTACTAGATGATGTAAAGGCACTTTTAGACAAGGATTTTGGTGATGATAGGATTCTCAAACAAATTCGTAGAGCTTGTGAGAATAATGAAGTAATTAGTAATTATGAAAGAAACTATGTGAAACAATTAGCCGAAAAGCATCTAGGTAAAAAGCCAGATGTAAAAGCATCAGCAGAAGAAAAACCAATTGTTCCAGATGTTGTAATGCCTGAAATTCAGTCTGTTCATCAAAACCAAACCTATCAACCAAAGCCTCAACCAAAATATTCTTCAAATGCAAAAAATACTAAACTCTTCTTAGGTATAGGTGGAATTGCACTGGTGATCATCATAGCAGTTGCAGTATCCTTTAGTGGAATTTCTGAAACAGCACCTACCAAAACTCAAACTCCAACTAACACAGAACCTGAATCCCTATCTGTTCAAACCGATTTATCATCATATTCAAAAAAAGATCTTATTTCAATTAGTGGCATCTCTGATACTTCTCGAACTGTAAATCTATTAATTCAAAATACTAAAAATGAATTAGTTTGGTCTGAACAAGTTTCTGTTAAAAGTGATGGAAGATTTTCCACATTGGCAATTGCTGGAGGTACAGGTTGGGAGAATTCAGGAATCTATACTCTAAAAGTTGATAATGGAAAAGAAACCAAAACCAGTACTTTCTCGTTTTCAAATTAATTTAATCAAATTTTTTCCAATGAGTATCTAACAACTCTCTTAGTTTTTCAACAGTAATTTCGTCCATGTATTCTCTGTAAACAATGAATTTTTTTTGACGATTAGTTTGCTCATCATAAATATCAGTGGTGTTTTTTGGAATTGCTCCAGCTTTCCATTGACTCATTTCAAATAACCATACAGTTGAATCGGGATTTGAAAAATCTATATCATCACATCCCACAACATAAAGAAAACACTTTGCTGATTGATTTAATTTTTCATGTAGTTTTTCATACGCAATCATTTGGCCCTTGGCGATATTGATCTTATCATTATGAAACCCCTTGAATTCTAAGATGATAAAACCTCCATTATGCTCAATTAGCCAATCAATATCTGTTCCACCTGAGGCTACCATACCGTGAACAATAAGATTACCTAAGACCTCTCTGCCTCTAGTAAATTCAGATTCATCAAAAATCTGATATTTTGCCCTGGGGCTCTTTCGAAAGTTTTGAGATATTTGTTCTATTTTTGATGGTGTGGTTTTTTCATAAAATGTATCAATTAAATCCACAGTTTCATCTGTCATGAATAATCGGGATTTTTACTTGATGTTAAGAAGGTTTGTAAAATATTGTACAGTATCTGCTATTTTTCTTATTTATCTGCTAAAAAACTCACCTCCGCCCCCTTTATACAAAATGAAATAATCATCGGGATTTTTTTTATCTTTTTTTGCATTTAGAGCATCTTGGTACATCTCAAAATGATCTACTAAATACAATTGATCTTCTGAATCTGAAAAATAATCAATTGCAACTAAATTAAACCCACTTTCTGGTGTTAGATTTCTTTTCTCATTTTCAAAAGTATCCTGAGACAATTTTTTAAAAAACCAAACTAATCATTCATCATAAATCATTAGATTTTTTTCTTCTAATAATGAATGAAGATTATGGACTGATCGATAGACATCCGATTCTTTTTTAGCTCCTGTACAAACCAATTTGCCTGATGCAAATAACAAAATGACTGTTTTTGGGTCTAGCATTCTGTGAATTAATCCTGGAAATTGCTCTGGCTCATACATACTTCTAGGCAAAGTTCTTGCAGCTTTTTCCAAATGGATTTTTCCTCCTAAATTAATTGCAGCAACAATATTTTGTACAGTAATTATTGCATCTTTTTTTATTTTGATTTTTCCTTTCCTTAATTTCTGAACAACTGCATTGACGGCTTTAATTGCCATGTCTTCTGATTTTGCTCCTGTGCAAACCATTTTTCCAGTTCTAAAAATTAAAGTAGCAGTTCTGGGATTTGTTAATCTAAAAACAAGTCCTGGAAATTGTTCAGGATGATATTCAGTATCTGGAAATTTTTTAGTAATATCGTTTAGATCTATCTTTTGATCAACTGACGCTGATGCCACAACGTTCTCAACACTAACAATTGGCTTTGTTTGAGGCATAACGAGGGGATTTAAATACTTCCTTTATATATACTAGTCCGATTTTTGTGATGGTTTAAAATTTCTAGTGATGACCAATCCACTGATACCTGTATTCTTCATCAATGATATCTGAAACAATTTCTTTATTGTTGATTGCTCTTTTTGGTAAATCTACATCAAAGAATCCTAATTGGCCTTTCCATGGAATTGGTATCCTAAATGATTTACTCTTCTTTAACATAAATCCAAAAGCATTGTTGCTGTAATTTTTTGATGCAAAATGAAATTTTTGATCTGCATTAAGCTCTTTGAGAGAATTGTATCTTTTAACATCATAAAGTTCAGCTTTTCCAACAATTGCCCCTGTAACAAATTTTTTATCAATCTTAAGTCGTCTGCAATCTTCAGATTTGATTTTAATTGGGGCATGAATCAAAAATTCTCCTCTAAAATTTGTATTCCATTTTCTTAATTCTATGATTTTTTTACCTGATACAATCAAATCCGCAAATGGTTGAGATACGGAAAGACAGTTCAAGATATTATTCAGTAGCTATTTTGATATATTCTCCAGGATTTTTCCCCATCCCTTGGGGCAAATTTGTAATGCCGCCATTCAAGCTTTGAGTGATAATTCCTTTACTTGCCAATACTTGTGCCGTCATAAGCGATGTGTTTCCTGCCATACATACTAGCAATGATTTGCCTTTAGAACCATTGAGTTCCTTGTTTAGATCTTCTGGAATTTGTTGTGTTGATAGTAATTCGTTGATGGTTCTTGCCTTTGGAACTGAAATTTTAGACTTGTCAACACCTAATGATTTTGCAATAATTTCTATTCCCTCTTCTTTGGGAGTATATTGTGTATGCACCCAAATTATTCTATCATACTCATCTACTGATGAAACTGCTTCTTCTAAGGAAACATTCATTGGAAGTTTGTTTTTTGATATTTGCTCAAAATTCTTTCTGTATTTTTCAATTCCATCGGCAACCATTATGACAAATTTTTTATAATTTCCTGAACTTGCCATCTTCAATGTAGAAAATAATTCAAGAGCAGTGCTCTCTCCAATATCATGACCTTTATCTACAAAGAACTTCAAGAGGAATTTGGCCTTTTCATAGTCTTCTTCATGTTCAGCAGCAAATGTCTCAGGCTTGTATAATGTCAATCCTGCCGCCTTTGCTTTTGTTCTAATTCCTGCAACATCTTGACCTGGGTTTGGAAAAACAACATGAATTGATTTTTTATTGTAATTTTTAGCAATGTACTGGCTCAAACCTCCTGAGGTTCCGCCAGTTCCAAATGAACACACTATCTGATAATCTTCCAAAGAGTCTCCATTTTCATGCAGTTGCTGATCAATTTCAGGAGCTGTTACGGTTCTGTGAATTTCCAAATTCAATTCATTATCGTATTGTTTTGGACAGAATAAATCATAAATTTCTGCCAGACATCTTGCTAAATTAATTATATCTTGTTTGGCTAATAATATCTCAATCTCTTGAATATTTTTATCAAAAATTTCAGGATCAAAGCCAAGCTCCAATAATTGTGATCTGATATTTGCTGCGGTAGCTTTTGCAGCTAACTCATCTGCTTTGCTTTCCATTCCTGGTGCAGGACAAATATCCATATCTAAATCCATAATTCGAATATTTTCATTTCTTAATTCTTTGAATACTCCTTCTTGTAATTTTCTTGATACAAGTGCAACAACATTAACTCCAATCTTTGATAATAGTCCCAGTGCTATTCCAAAATTACCAGAAGTAGCTTCGATTACTGTTTGATTTCCTTTTAATTTTCCAGAAGATATTGCTTCATGAATTATGTGTGAAGCTGCTCTAACTTTGATTGAGCCACTAAGCAATGTTGAATCAAACTTTCCATAAACTTTCAGATCTTTTGCATCTAAATCCACTTTGTAAACACTTCTGGCACATTCAATGAAATCTTCTGTCAGATCAACTAGTGGTGTTGAATTAACAATCTTTGTATCTTCTAGATGTGGGATTTTACACCATATTTCTTGTTCAAATTTTTCTAAAAGAACATTATCTACTTCATTTCTTTGGGTTTCACTCAATTTTACTCATCTAAGGTTGCATCATTTGTAATCTCATATAAAATATTTCATAGGAAAAATAGTATGAGTTAATTTTTTGATTTAAGCACCCAAAATACTGATTACTTTGCTTGGGATATCTTTTAGTCTACTTACAGCCATAGTTTTTTCGTATCCTAAATGCCTAAGATTGCTAGCAATGGTCGTAGCCCTTACTGTATTTGGGCCTAATCCTAGGGCTACCATCTTAATCCCAAGTCCTTTTAGAGATTTAATCATATTTCTTACCGCATCAGGATCTGATGGCTCTCCATCAGTTAACGTCAAAAAAGTATCTGGTCTTTTTGATTGCAACGTTGGAAACATTTTATCGTACACTTCGGCTAATGGGGTTGAGCCATTTGCAACTATCTGTGTTAATCGTTTTGCTGTGATGTTATTCCACTTCACATTATCAGGCTTTATAGACCAACACACAACTGTTCTGTTTTCAGTACTAAAAGCATATACTGCAAATTTTACTTTAAGATAAGACAAAACCTCACATAGGGCAAGAGTAGCTTTTTTGTATTCAATTGCATCTGATGCAATACTAGATGAGTGATCTAACAGAATCACAATTTTTGTTTTAATGGATTTTTTAACATCTGTAAAAAATGGTTCATTACCTTCAATGTAGTTTTCTTCATCAAATTCTTCTCCAGATCTTAGGTGTTGCTCTTTCCATCCAGTTTTCCATTCTTTAAACTTGACCTTTAATCCATTGATCAAGTTCATATCATAGATTGTGGTTTCATCTACATTTTTTGTTGATGGGATTTGTATTCCAATTGCTTCAGGAGTTAATCCTTTATTCTCTGTTTTTTTATTTTCGTCTAGTAACACTTTGTACTCGCCATAAACGTTATCTCCTCTTAAAACAGCTGAAGGATCAACTACACCAAAATCCCCCTCTTTGTTTTTGGCAATAATTTTTAGAACCTTTAGCAATTCTTCTTCAGAAAGTGCCATTCCTGCTTTCATAAAAGGCAAAGACACGGGAATGGTTAGAAGTGAATCAATATCCAAAATTTTTATAATTTGGCTAACATTTTTTTCGAGCCACTCAGTATCGTGATTCTCATTAATAGCTTTCTTTACAATTTTTTTGGCAAAAGTGCTTGCCTCTTTAATTTTCTCAAAATGACTTGATTGTATTTCACCTTTAATGGCTCCAAACATAAAATACTGATAAAATGCTTCTACAATTCTTGCTTTGCCATAAACTGTGTGTAGTTGAGGCCTTTCTACAAGCATATATGCGTAATTAAAGATAATTTCATCAGTCATTCCCTTCCAAATCTTTCTGCCAAGATCCTCTATTCTTGATGTCTCAATTGTGTTTAGAATAAATCCGAATGCATGATCATTGCTAAGAATTTTGTTGCAATATTTAATTCTCATTGCTTCATACCATAATGAAGTTCTTAACTGTCGATATTTTTGAAAATCGTTTCCAATCCTTTTTTCTAGTGGTGTTAAAATTACCTTGTTTTCATTTAGTCTAGTTTTTGTTTCAACCTTATCTGAAATCTCAACTATCATATTATCTCTCTCAGACCATCTTCTTACAAGAAAAGTAGCAATTTCTACTAAAGATTCATTTTGAAGTTGAATTGCTTGCATCTAATTACCAAACATGGATGTAATGATGTCACTAACTTTTTGATATTCGATATTTCCCCATTGCGTGTAAACATTTCCAAAAACATAATTTGCTGCTTCTTTTGGCGACATTCCCTTTTCGACGAGTTTTCCATATGCAATTGTTTCCCTCAAACTAGGCGAATAAAATAATTCTTCTACAGCTGCTGCTTGTCTTAAGGTATTTGCTAATTTTATAGCTTGAATTAATTCAGAGTCGTTTACTCCTGAAACATGTTTTTTAATAATTTCTAACTCGATATTTTCTGGTGGATATTCTAATCTAATTCGTACAGGAAATCTGCTTAGAATTTGTGGGGGAAGTTCTTTTGTTCCGCTATGTGTTAATGGATTGATTGTAGCAATTACAAACCAATTTTGATTTGCTCTTACTACTTCACCTGTTGACTCCTTTAACATAATTTGTCGTCGATCATCTAATGCCTCATCTAATCTCAATAAGACATCTGCTTCAGCTGAGTTTATCTCATCTAGGTAAAGCAAGTCTCCCTGCCTCATTGATTTAATCAAAATTCCTTCATCAAAACTCACGGTTCCATCCGTTAGAGTTTTTGTGCCTACGAGATGGCTTTCTCTTGTTCTTAAACTAAAATTTATAGAATCTAAATTAGCATTCATGCTTTTTGCAAAATCTCTAACAAGAGATGTTTTTCCGGTCCCTTTTGGACCAATAATTAATACAAAAAGACCTGCTTCATAGGCCTTTTTCAAAATTTGAATTGAATTATTCCAATCTAGATACTGCGCTTTTTCCAAAGTACGTTTCCATTGATTTCCTCAATATTTAATATTAGATCTATTTATCAAATGCTTCAACTTTTGCAAAAGCCTCATCGAGTCTTTTATGCAATATTTTGTTCCATTCATCAAATCCTGAAGGATCTTTTGGATAATTATTGTAATGTTCTACTAACCATTGATTTTGTTTTGAAGTATATCTTAGTCCATCTGCAACTGTTTTATTCATTGCACCTCTAATTATCATTCCAATCTTACCCAATCCAGAAAAGTCTGGATGCTCACCCTTACTAATCGATTCAACATCAAGATTTCCCAAAAAGTGTTTCATTCCATAACTGATTTGCTCATTGCTCATTTGCTGAACTAGTCTTCTAAATAATTCAAGACCTGCAGTTTTGTAACCATACTCTTTGATAAAATCTAAATTATATTGCCAAAGACCAGCTTCTGAAACATCATTTGCCTCAATAGCTTGTGCTACATTATTTCCAATAATTGTTCCTGCAATTAACGCAGGACCAATCCCTCCTGCATCAATTGGTTTTGGCATCCAAGCTGAATCTCCAACTAACATATATCCGCCAGATACCATACAATCATTTTGCCTTCTTACAGATACCTGAAAAATCCCTGAATTGTTATTGATGTCTTCAGGATCTTCTGAAAGTCTAGGATTCTTAATTACGGTATTTCTATTAAGATATTCTTTCATTAAACTTTCTACATTGTCTTTTTTACCTAATCTTTTGTTTCTTCTCTCTAAAAGTGATTTTTCTACTCCCAAACCTATGTTGACTTTGTTATCTGCTTTAGGAAAAACCCAACCGTATCCGCCAGGAGCTATGTCTTGGTCCAAATGAATTATACAATAATCAGGATCAAATTCTGAACGATCTTTTTCCCCTTGATCAAAATACATGATGTATCTGCCAGTTGATTCCAAGTCTCTTCGATCTATTCTTTTTTCAACCTTAGTTGAGTTTTGGAGACTGTTTCTGAGCATGGATGTAACTCCAGTTGCATCAATTACAATTTTTGATGTTTTCTTAAAAGGTTGTTTTGTTTTGTTATCTATTCCCTGAACTCCAACTGCTTGTTGTCCTTCATAAATTAAACTTGTTAGATTGATTTCATATTCAAATTCAATTCCCATTTTTCTACATCTTTCATTTTGAATTTCAGGTAGCTTTTGACGATTGAGCATATAGCCTGCACCATCAAACGGAATTGCAGTTTCTTTGTCTGGCGAAAATGCCATCACTCCTTTAACGTCATGCTCAATTTCAGGTCTTGTCCATTCAACTTTGATTCTTTTTGACATAAAATCAACTGCTTCTTTGGAACATGCGTCTCCACATACCCAACCTGCCATTGATTTTCTACCTGGTAAAAATTCTGTATTTCTATCAACAACTAGAATTTTCAGATTTTGATTTGAATAGTGAGATATAGCTTGTGCTGTAATAGTACCTGCAAGTCCTCCGCCTGCAATTATAACATCATAGTCTGCCACGCTATGGGGTTCGTCTATCCGTATTTAAAATAATACCATAAAGTAAATTGTAAAATTATCTGAATATTTTATTGATTTAATGAATTATGGGGTCGGTTCGTCGCGGCGTCTTCATGGTATGCACTCAGACTGGAGCGGCTGTTATTTCCTCATTCCCAAATGGTATTGTTCTCTTATTCCTATTTAATCTAGTTGGCAATTTGAAAAATTTCTGTAAATGATTTAATGGTATTTTTTTTGTTGTAAATAGGAATGTGAATTTTTATCTTGATTGTATCTTTTTCTCTGATTACTAGATTTCCATTGATTAATTCTTGTTTGTCCAATCTCATATGAAATCTTGAATCTACTGTCCTTTCTTCAATTTCATCAATTAATTGATTTATTTGTTCATCTGATAACAGCTCAAGAAGTTTTTTCATGAATTTTTTGGCTTCTTTTTTCATAATTTTTGCTTTTAGAATTGTAATGGGATTATCAAAATATCCTGTAGTTTCCTTAATCTCAAAATCTTCTTCTTTTAATTCAAACAACTCAAATGATCTGAAAATCTTTGAAATATCTTCTGTCGCATGAGCAATTACATCAATAGAAATCTCTAGCTTATCAGTCATAATGAAAATTAGGTGATTTTAGATGTTTATGCTTTAAGCAATACTGTTTCTTTTTCAGCGGTTCTAATGAGTTTGACTTTCTCAAGACCAACATGTCTAACTCTAATTACTTTCTTAAATGCAGCCATGATGTCTGAATTAATCTTACTATAACAAGTAGCTTGTACAAATTGCTCTATTGTCATATCTGGAACTGTCTTGTTGATAACATCTCTTGCAATTAATCTCAAGGCATGTTTCCTAGATGTGTTTAGTTGTCTATGAGTAAGTGCAATCACTTTAATTCTGAAAATATATCCGTCTTTAGTTTTGATATCTATTATAAAATTAATTTTTGATGAACCCCTTCTCACCAAACTTCGTAGAAATTCTTTTGAATACTCAAACCTCTTGAACATGGTTGTTGCCTTGTCTCCTTCAACATTGTTTATTTGAAAATAGATTTTGTATTGGTGCTGTGAAGGATCTCCTTTCAGAATATCATATAGAGTAACTTCCAAAACTCTTCCTACTGCATTTTCATCATCAGTAATAGGCACATAGGCAATTGGAACATTGTTAAATGAATCTGGAGCATTAACTGTAACCCAGCGTTTTTCTCTCCACTTGTCCTTTACTCTACCTTTTCTACGGGCCAATTATTATCGACCTTTGAATCCAAAATATAAGGGTATGTCACTAGATTTCTTTCTGATTTCCCATGTATTTCTGTAAAACATCAGGAATTTTGATATGGCCATCTTTGGTTTGAAAGTTTTCCATAATTGCCACTAAAATCCTAGTTGTGGCAATTAGAGTACTATTGAGTGTGTGCAAATATTGCGTATCTTCATTTGTCTTATCTCTAAATCTTATCTTCAGTCTTCTTGCTTGATAGTCTAAACAATTTGAACACGATACGATCTCTCTATATGCATTTTGACCTGCCATCCAAGCTTCAACATCATATGTCTTTGCTGAGACTTTTCCCATGTCTCCGCTGGATAACAGCATTACCCTATGAGAAATTCCTAATTTCTGATAAAATTCTTCAACAACCGATAACATCTTTTCATGTTCCTTCCACGAATCTTCTGGCCTTGCAAACACAAATTGCTCAATTTTATCAAATTGATGTACTCTGAAAATTCCCTTTTGATCTCTGCCATGAGCTCCTGCTTCTTTTCTAAAACAAGGACTTATCCCTGCATATCTGATTGGAAGATCCTTTCCCTCAATGATTTCTTTTGCATGCATTGCTGCCATAGCGTGCTCTGATGTTCCAATCATGTATAGATCTTCTTGGTCTACTTTGTAGATGACTTCTTCAAAGTCATTAGCAATTACAGCACCTTCCATAGATTCTCGATTAATCATGTATGGAGGTTGAATGAGAAAATACCCTTTTCCTGCAAGAAAATCTAATCCATAATGAATTAGCGATTGATTTAGTCTAACTAGATCATTTTTTAAATAATAAAATCTTGCTCCTGCAACTTTTGCTGCCCTCTCTAAATCCACTAAATCCAAATTATCTGAAATATCAATATGGTCATTAATCTTAAAATCAAATTTTGGAATATCCCCCCATTTCCTAATTTCCTTATTGGAACTTTCATCTGGACCTATTGGGACGGATTCATGGATTAGATTTGGAATTGTTAATGCTAATCTGGAATACTCTTTTTCTATTTCCGCTTGTTCAGATTCTAATTTTGTTAGTTTTCCAGATATTTCACTCATCTCATTTAAAATCTGGGCAGTGTCCTTTCCTGCCTTCTTCATTTTTGAAATTTGTATTCCTATTTCGTTTTTCTTTTTTCTATACTCATCAGTCTTTATGATAAAATCACGACGCTTTTTGTCAGAATCTATTAGGGAGTCTAAATCAAAATCAACAGATCTTGCCTTTAGCATATCTTGGATAATTTGAGATTTTTCTTTGATTAATTTCGGATCTAACATTACTCAATCACCTTAAGTGCTACCTGTATGTGTTCTAATACTTCATCTATGGTTCCAATCAACTGTTTCATGCTCTTCTTACTCTCGAAATTAAAAACAAGTTTGTTATCAATATTTTCAACTGAAAGACTCAACCCTTCTGGAAAATTTACATTGTCTGGTTCTAATGCCTTTTTGACAGTTTCAGCCTTTTCTTTAGATATTTTATTGAGTGTTACTTGGACTTGACACGTTAACGACATTTACTTCTAAATAATTAAGAAATTCATCTAATTTGTCTTTAGTTATTTTTGCTCCAGCTGCTGCATTATGTCCTCCTCCAACACCATCAAATTTATCAGCACCGGCTCTCATTAATTCACTTAGATTGATATCTGAATTACAAC
>JABDKK010000207.1 GCA_013002265.1 Candidatus Nitrosopumilus sp.
TCTGTATGGTGATACTAGTGTAGGTGGCTCTGGTTCCATAATCGTGGATGATAAAAAAATTGGAATTACCCGAATTCAGCTTGAGGAGGATCCTGGAAGGTTAATCTATGAAGGAAGTTCATCTAAAAATCAGATTACTCTTGTTGATTACAATCGTGCAGGAACCCCACTGGTTGAAATCGTCACCGAGCCTGACTTTGAGAATCCAAAACAAGTGAGAGACTTTCTAAACATTTTGTCTGATCTTCTTGAAAATCTTGGTGTGGCTGACCCCTCCTTAGAAGGCGCAATGAGGGCCGATGCCAACGTATCTATTGAAGGTGGAAAAAAAGTAGAAATTAAAAATATTAACTCATTTCATGATTTGGAAAAAGCTGTTCATTTTGAGATAACTCGACAAGAGAGTTTGCATTCACGTGGAATTGAAATTATTCAAGAAACCAGACACTGGGATGACAAAAGAAAAATAACTATTTCTTCACGTTCTAAAGAAGAAGATCTTGATTATCGTTATTTTCTAGAAGGTGATATACCATGGGTCAAAATTGATTCTGAAATATTAGAGAAATTAAAATCTGAAATGCCTGAAAGCATTAACTCTAAAAAAGAACGTTATATTTCAAAATATGGAATCTCTTCTCAAGTTGCAGATGTGCTGTCTTCCGATAAATTTTACTCTGATTTGTTTGAGCAATCCCATAAGGATTCTAATGCCAAAGAGATTGCAAATATCATTACCACTGATCTTATGGGACTAGTTGACACACGTGAAAAACGCTTAGAATCAAAAATAACTCCTACTCATCTACTTGATTTGGCAGATGCGATTCAATCTGGGAAAATTTCCAGAAATTCTGCAAAAAATGCATTATATGAAATTGTAAAATCTGGGAAAAACTTGGATACTGTAATATCTGAACTTGATCTTGGCAATGTATCTGATGAATCAGAACTAATCAAGATAATCAAACAAGTTATTTCTGAAGAATCACAAGCAGTAGAGCAAACAAAAACAAATCCTCAAACAATTAACTATTTGGTAGGTAAAGTAATGCAAAAAACCAAGGGCAAGGCAAATCCTGCACTCACTCTTAATTTATTAAAAAACCAGATTGAATGATTAATGGCAGAATTGTCTCTTGAAGATATAGAATTTATCAAGATTCTTGCAAATTCAGATGTTTCCGTACTAGAGGAAGGCATGAACAATGCAACAAATAATAGACTAGATTCCCAGATAGGGATGATTTTACGAGCATACTATAGGGAAAATACAATGAAAACTAGTACAGAATGGACAGATAAATTCAAAAAAGCAGGAATTAGCGAAGATGATGGAAAGGCAGCCATTGCATGTGCTAGACGGCTTGGAATAGATATTTCATGAATCAAAAAATCTTTTTACGCTGAATGTTTTTCTTAGAATAGACCTTGTCTAATTTTGTATTTATTCCAACTAAAAAACAATTTCATAAATCCAATATTTTTAAATTCATGAAAACACATAACGTAGCATCACTAGAAGAACTATCAAATAAAGCTAAAAATGATTTAGAATGGTTTTGGCAATCAGTAGATAAAGATATAGGTATTGTTTGGGATAATCCTTATACAAAAATTCTAGATGCTTCAAATGGAATTGCTTGGTCAAAATGGTTTGTTGATGGCAAAACCAGCATTTACAAATCATCTGTTGAAAAATTTGCAAAATCAAATCCTGAAAAAATTGCTTATTTGTTTGAATCAGAAGATGGGAAAAATTCATCCATTACATATTCCGAACTAGATCGTAAAGTTTCAAAGCTTGCAAACGGGTTAAAATCACTTGGTGTTAAAAAGGGCGATGTAGTTGCAATTTATTTACCCATGATTGAGGAGGCAATCCTGGCAATTCTAGCATCTGCAAAAATTGGTGCTATTCAAACTGTAATTTTTTCTGGATATAGCTCTGATTCGCTTCATATAAGATTGGCAGATTGTAAAGCCAAAGTTCTTTTTGTTTCTGATGGCTTTACAAGAAAAGGTAAACTTATTTCTCAAAAAGAAAATACGATGGATGCCACAAAAAAAACATTAGTTGAGAAAATAGTTGTTGTACGCTACAAAGGAGTTGATCATTACAATGATGATAAAAAAATATTTTTTTATGATGATTTGATATCTTCTCAAAATGATTCTTGTCCAACTGAGATAATGGATTCGGAAGATCCTTTGTTTATTTTGTATACTTCAGGCACAACAGGCAAACCTAAAGGAGTAATTCATACCCATGGTGGTTTTTCAGTTTTTGCAGGACACCAATCTGCATATCTCATTGATACAAAATTTGATGATATATTATTTTGGCCTGCCGATATTGGTTGGATTACAGGATTGGTTTGGAATGTATATGGTTTATTGATTATGGGTGCAAGTGCTGTACTTTACGACGGTGCTCTTGATTATCCAGATTCTGAAAGAATCTGGAAGATACTTTCAGAATATAAAGCAACAATTTTTGGAATTTCACCAACAGCAGTTAGAATGTTTAAGAAAAATAATGCTGAGCCTTTAAAAACTTACAATTTAGATAAAATAAAAAATATTCCAACAACTGGTGAGCCTCTTGATGAAGATTCTTGGTGGTGGTTATTTGAAAAAGTTGGTAATAAAAAAATTCCAATTATGAATTTATCAGGTGGAACCGAGATTGGTGGTGCAATGTTATCTGTATTTCCTGGAATGAAATTAAAACCATCTACTGTGGGAATACCTGTGCCTGGAATGAATCTAGATGTTGTAAAGGAAGATGGAAAATCAATTAAAAACAAAAATGGTTATTTGGTGATTCGTTCTCCCTGGCCTGCAATGACTAGAGGGTTATTAAATGACAATGAAAGATATTTTGAAACATATTGGTCAAGATTTGAAAATATTTGGTTTCATGGAGATTATGTCAACGTTGATGATGATGGTTTATGGTATATGCGTGGAAGAACAGATGACGTAATTAATGTATCAGGGCATAGACTTAGCACCGCTGAAATAGAACACACAGTAATTTCTCATCCAAAAATAACCGATGCAGCTTCAATTGCCATTCCTGACGAAATCTCTGGAGAGGCAATTGTGGTGTTTTTTGTCTCTTGTGATTCACAAATCAATTTAGAGTCTGAAATATCTCAATACATTACTGCAAAGATTGGAAAGCTTGCCAAACCTAAATTTATTTTTAGGTTATCTGACCTGCCAAAAACTAGAACTGGAAAAATAATGAGGCGCGTTTTAAAATCTAAATTATTGGGTAATGAGTTAGGGGATCTTTCATCTCTTGAAAATCCTATAGTATTAGACGAAATTACCCCAATTCTGTAATCTGATCTAATTTTCAACATAATTTCATTCTAACCTTTATATCCAAATCTAACTTTAATGAGATTTATCAATGAAATTTGTTGTTGACCAACAGGTCGAAGACATTGAGATGCCTGAGAATCTCAAACTAAATACATTCTTACAAGAATTTCATTCTAACTGCCCTCATCCTGAATGCAGTTTTGGATTCTATGGATTTGCTTTTGGCCAGTCTCCATTTCCAGTACCAAAAATTATCCAAGAAGCACTCATAAAAAATGCTGACAAAGGAGCATATGCGGCAGTTCCAGGAATCCCTGAATTAAGAAATGCAATATCAAAATATAACAAGCATTATTTTGGAATGGATATAGATCCAAAGAGAATCTATGTCGGTCCTGGAACAAAAGAACTTATCTTTAATCTCTTGGAAATTTTACATGGAACAGTTATTCTTCCTACACCAGCGTGGCTTGGGTACTTGCCACAAATTAGATTTTTGAAAAAAAATTATCACATGTTATCAACTCGTTCAAATAAAAAAATATCTCCAAATGATCTTAGAAAACTTGCACTTAGATTACAAGATAGACAAAAAATACTAATTTTGAACAATCCAAATAACCCTACAGGGTTATTATATGATCAATTAGAATTAGAAGAGATTGCAGATGTTTGCAGAGAACAAAACATTACCGTAATTTCTGATGAAATTTACGCATTAACGACATATAATTTTTCAAAATTTGTTAGTATGGGGAAAATCTATCCTGAAGGAACCTTTGTC
Source organism: Candidatus Nitrosopumilus sp. (assembly GCA_013002265.1). GTDB lineage: Archaea > Thermoproteota > Nitrososphaeria > Nitrososphaerales > Nitrosopumilaceae > Nitrosopumilus. Next base: position 4,121 of record JABDKK010000207.1, read on the forward strand.
ACCAACGGATTATCTAAGTCTCATGCTGCAGGTGGTTATAGATTGGGATATGTGGTTTTTCCACAACATGCAGTTGATCTAAAGATACAGTTTAAAAAAATTCTTGCAACCGAATACACTGCAGTATCCACACCAATACAGCATGCTGCAGTTGCGGGATTTGAAATTAGCAAAGATATTGATGAGTATTTTCAGGTTACACGAAATATCCATCAAATTATGGGAGAGTACACATATCATGCATTAACTGACATTGAAGGTGTAAAAATCATAAAACCGGATGCAACATTTTATCTTTTAGCTGATTTTAATGCCTTTTCGTCAGATTTACAAAATGTAAAGATCAGTACCTCTCAAAAATTATCGGAGTCTTTAATCGTTCATCCCTACCACACTGCAATTGTTGGTGGTGATAGTTTGGTTTTAGAACGAACTGATTTTAGCGCAAGAATTGCATATGTTGATTATGATGGAGCTAAAGTATACAAAAATTATCTTGATAATAAACCAAAATCATTATCCGATAGAGAAGAGTTTGTAAGAACTAACGCACCAAAAGTGGTCTCAGGAGTTGAAATGATTCGCAAGTTTTTTGATGATGTAAAAAAGAAATCTATTGCCGAAACTACATCCCAAAAAAAATCATTGACTAGTACAATCTAGTCTAGTTTTGATTTTAATTTATCAAATTCATCTAAAGTGATCTCTCCTTTTACCAATCGCATTTGAAGAATTTCTTTAGGGTTTGAACCAATAATTGACAAAATCAATTTTTTCTTATATTTGAAATAAATCATCTTAGACATACTAGAAAAGAAAACGCCATGGAGAGAACAATTCAGATTGCAAAAATGTGTGGAATAAAACACAATAAAAGAATCCATCCAATTAATCTAGATTCAGACGAATTGCATCTGCCGCAGCCAAGACTGATGCCGTGATTATTTTTTTTTCCTAATCTGCTGAACCACCATTGGCAAAAATGCCCCAACATCAGAGACAATTCCGAGTGCCTGCCAGGTTCCCCTGTCCATCAATTTTGTAACAGTTGGCTGATTAATATCAACGACAATTACTTTGACATTTGCAGGTAACATATTTCCTGTAGCTATGGAGTGAAGCATTGTGGAAATCATTATCACCATGCTTGCATCTTTGAGAACTTTTTTGTATTCTCTTTGAGCCTCTGCAACATCTGTAATTACATCAGGTAAAGGCCCATCATCTCTGATAGAGCCCGCTAACACAAATGGGACATTATTTTTCACACATTCATACATTATTCCTTTGGTAAGTTTTTTTGTTTTTACCATATTTGCAATAGAGCCGGCTTTGAAAACGGAATTGATAGCATCCATATGGTTTCTATGCCCATGATATGCAAGTGTTGCATCATGAACATTCATTCCAAGTGAGGTTCCAAGTGTTGCATATTCAATATCATGCACTGCAAGTGCATTGCCGGCTAAAACTCCGTCAATGAATCCTGATCTGATGAGTTCTGCAATCGCCTCATCTGCACCTGTATGGACTATGGCAGGACCACCCACAATTACAATTTTCCCCCCTCTCTTTTTCGTATTAAAGATGTCATCTGCTACTTTTTTTGCAATATGCTGGGTTGGTCTTTCACTAGAGCTAGAGCTTCCCATAAATTCAAAGACATTGACCCCCTCTCTTGGACGCTCTGGTGGTGTGATCTTTATTCCTTCATCTCCAACTATTATCATGTCCCCTTTTTTTACATCTCTAAATGGGACACAAAAGGCACGATTTTCTTTAACTACAATACATTTGTCCATCATCATATTTTCTACCTGAATCCAACTATTTTTGTGAAAAACTTGTGTGTGGTTATTTGTTGTACTGTAAAAATCATCAGGCATTACAAAATTTTTTGGTGATTTTTTTAGCCTAATTTGTTTTTGAACTTTGGATGTTGCCCCCTCTCTAAAAATTGTCTCTAAAATCTCATCTAGATGTTTTTGATTTTTCCCCTTAACCAGTAATCTAGCATACGATTGATCTTTTTTTCTTTTACCAATGTTGATTTCTTGTACTTGAAATTCTCCCTTGAGATCCATGATTTTATCAAATATCTTAGTTAGAATTGATGAGTCAATAAGATGACCGCTAACCTCTACCTCTTCGGAAAATTTACTCATTTTATCATCTCTACACCATGATAACTAAAGTATTACGTTTGATTTTATGGCTAAATTGCTATACTGGAAGAATGACCTTACCTTCAAATTTAGGAATGTTGTCTTTGATGAATTCTTTTTCCAAGATTTCTTTTTGTTGCTTTGTCACTCCTTGAACTATTGTCTTTGATGCCCCATTTTTATCTACTAATGCCAATATGTATCCACTGTTATCAGTCAAGACAAATCCTGCTGATTCATCTACAAATGCGTAAAGATTTTCTTCTCCTACTGGCTCCCAAACATTGGATTTTGTATCAGTTAATGCAAGTGCAGGCATTGCTTTATCGTCAGTCAGTTTGTTAAGATATGCTCTTGCTTCTGCAACTCGTTTTTGACCCAATTTTAATGCCTGAAAATATTGCATGATTCCCAGATAAATCAATTCTTATAAAAACAATCTCTCTGTACAAAAGATAATTATAGAAAATTATACACAATAAATCTGTGCCTCTAACAAATAACGTGATTATAAAATTAAATGAAATCACCACGATGGTAGGGGATAAATCAAAATTATCAGAGTCTGAAATTGATGAGATAAAATCTATCTTCAAAGCCCTTGTTGAAAGAGGGGAAAGATATGATGTTGATGAAATTGAATTTTGGTTTAAAAATGAGGGGAGTTGGAAAACAAAAGAGCCAAGAATAAGAATTGCAAATCTTTCAAACTATATTCAGGACAAGTATCAGCAAACCGCACATCTGAGAATATTATCTGATGATAATTGTGACTGTGGAAGTTAAGTTTCTAATCTTTCTAATAGTCTGCTAACAATTTTTGCATTTTTTGTTCTTTCAGATAATATTTCCTCTAACCTTGAATTTTCTTTTGTACCATCACATATTATCTTAAAATATTCTTCATCTAGTTCATTGTTTTTTTGTAATCGTTTTATTACTTCAAATAATATGCCAATTACTTGTTTTTGGGCATCAATTAATTCATCTTTTTCAGATTCAGACATCTCTGCTAATCCTCGTTGATTATCTTTGTAAATAATTCTTTTAGGGATTGGTTGCTAATTTCCAAACTTGCTGTGGTGTAAAATGATTCTAATTTTTCTTTAGGATGTCCTTTGTGTTCATATGACTTGGCTTGAAGCGCCATCTCAAGTTTGTCAATTTGATGAACCAAATTGGCCTCTTTGGTAAAATTATTTTGGTATTCTTTCCAAGCTTGAAAATATTGATTTTTGATTTTTTCTGGCAAATTAGAAATAATTTTATCAAAAGCATTATTCTCTAATTCTTTTTTCTTTTCGCTAGACATTTGTCCGGGGGTAATATCTCCAACTTTTGATTCTGCCAAATCATGTAAAAGGACCATTTTTAGGATTTTTTCAGAATTATAGTTTTCAATATCTGAGATTAACATACCTATAATTGCCATGCTAAATGTATGATCTGCAACAGATTCGGGATTGGCAATATTGATTTTGTCTATCCACCCTTGTCTTGGAATATTTTTGAGGTTTACTGCTGTTTTTAAAAAGTCTAAGATCATCTTATTTTATCGCACTGCTTTCCTCTAATGTGTTTTCATATGTTTCGAACAACATAATAGTTGAATCGCCTCTTGATAATCTATGAAAATATATACCAAAACAGGCGATGATGGAAATACAGGACTGCAAGGAAACTTTAGAATTTCAAAATCCCATCCACGAATTATGGCTTATGGGACAGTTGATGAAGCCAATGCTGCATTAGGCATTGTTTTGGCCAATTCTTTAGATGGGGATGTTATTGACATTTTAACTAAAATTCAAAATGAATTATTCCTAGTTGGAGCAGATTTATCAAATCCAAATCTTAATGATACTAAAAATAGAGTACCCCTAGAGATTGTTGAAAAATTAGAATCATATATTGATAAATTTGAGCTTGAATTGCCTCCCCTGACAAATTTTATTTTACCGGGAGGCACTATTGCATCATCTCAACTCCATTATGTTAGAACTGTTGTCAGAAGAGCAGAAACTATGATAGTACAACTAAGTGAAAAAGAAGAAATTAATTCAAACTGTATTAAGTATCTCAACAGATTATCCGATCTGCTTTTTGTTATGGGTCGTTTGATAAATCATCGTATTGGCAAAGACGATATTTTATGGAAGATCTAAAAAAGACAAACTTTTGTCAATATTTTCTTCCTCGAATTATACTAGTCAGAAATAATCTTCCAGAAAAATTGTAAAAATTATAACATTTTGATTTTGTCACTTGGATAAAAGATTCTTATGTTTTATTCTTAACTGCAAGAATGAATAGTTTGAATGAAACACAGCATTTAGAATTAAAAAATGAGTTATTTTTAGATTGAGTTACTTGGAGTTTACAGTATTAAAATTATCCATATTCCAAGGATTATGATTACTGGGATAAAAAGAGCATGGTTTTGATTAATTTTTTGAATTTTTATTCCGTTGTTATCTAGTACATGAATCCTCATTTGGAAAGCCAATGACATGATGGCATTCACAAACAATGCATAATAAATTAACAATATT
>JABDKK010000216.1 GCA_013002265.1 Candidatus Nitrosopumilus sp.
ACTGTATCTTGCAAACAGACCAAACAATTACCAATTGGTAAAAGGTACAACAATAGCAGATGCAGAAATAATCTACGAGGATCTATCTACAAAACTAGTTTACATGAAATTCAAAATTAAGGATACAGATAAAGAGATAATAATTGCAAGTACGGCCAGAATTGCTATGTGCGTGTAGAACCATCATTGTAAATCCGGAAGATCAAAGATACACACAATACATTGGAAAGAAAATAATTGTTCCAATTACTAATGCAGAAGTTGAATTAAGGGCACATCGTTCAGCCCAACAAGAATTTGGTTCAGGTGCCGTAATGGTGTGCAGCTATGGTGATCAAAATGATGTTGCATTATTTAGAGAATTAGAGTTAGAAGAAATAGTAGCAATTGGTTTAGATGGAAAAATGACGGAAGCTGCAGGAGAATATGCAGGATTAAAACCAAAACAAGCAAGAACCAAAATTATCGAAGACCTTGAAAATAAAGGATTCATTGAAAAAATCGAAGACATCAATCACAGAACCCCCGTTTCAGAGAGAAGCAAAATTCCAATTGAAATAATCCCTATGGAAGAATATTATCTAAAACAAAAAGAATCAATTGAAAAAATGAAGAAACTAGGAGCTGATATTAATTTTCACCCAGCAATGCACAAACAAATTCTAATGAATTGGCTTGAATCAATTAATATCGACTGGCCAATTTCTAGAAGACGATACTATGGTACTGAAATTCCTATATGGTATTGTAAAAAATGCTCAGAACCACACGTTCCTGAGCCTGGAAAATACTATAGACCATGGGAAGAAAAATGCCCTATCAAGCAATGCTCAAAGTGTAATTACGAAGAATTTGTAGGAGAAGAGCGAACTTTTGACACATGGATGGATTCAAGTGTATCCCCACTTTTTGTAACAAAATACAACAAAGATGAAGAATTTTTCAAAAAAGTATATCCAACTACAATTAGACCTCAGGCAAAAGACATTGTTAGAACTTGGTTATATTATACACTTCTTAGATGTGATCAGCTAACAGGACAGAAACCTTGGGATGAAGCATGGATAATGGGATATGGATTAGACGAGAAAGGAATGAAAATGAGCAAAAGTAAAGGAAACGCAATTGATCCATTACCAGTAATTGAAAAATTGGGTGCTGATACTTTTAGATTTTGGAGTGCAAGTGAGATAAATCATGGATATGATTTTAGATGCAATGAACAGAAAATTGAATCAACAAAGAAATTCCTAAGTAAATTATGGAATGTTTCAAGATTTTTGTCCAGTTTTCCTGTAATTGAAACAGCAACACCAAATGCATCAGATAAATGGATATTATCAGAATTAGATAATTTAGTAAGAGAATGTAAAAAAGGATATGCGGAATATAATTTCTTCATTCCTGCAATAGCCATTAGAGAATTCACTTGGAATGTTTTTGCAGCACACTATATTGAAATGGTAAAGGCAAGAGCATATGGAATTGATTTTTCTGATGAAGAAAGAGACGGTGCAATATTTACATTGCACAAAGTATTGGCAACTATTCTAAAATTATTAGCACCAATAACACCATTTATCACAGAATATCTTTGGGGCATTTTATATTCAAAAGAAAGTATTCATAAACAAAGGCAAGTAGAGTCAGAAAATCCAGAAGACAAAAACAACATTACAAAAGAGATTACAGAATTTAATTCCAAAGTTTGGAATGAGAAAAAGGCTCAGAATCTATCTTTGAAAGATTCAATCAAAATTGTGATTCCTGCAAGCCTAGAATCATTCAAAAAAGACCTAAAATCTATGCATAATTTGGTAGATTAAACCGTCATTATTCCATTTGTAATCAAATATTGAATACCCTGAACAAATGTTTCATCATCGATTTGATTTGATGCCCACCATTCAGCATTACTCTTAATCCAAGAAGGAATTTTCTTACCAGATGATTCTCCAGATTTTGTTTCAGGTATATTCATAATTCCATTTGTAATCAAATATTGAATACCCTGAACAAATGTTTCATCATCGATTTGATTTGATGCCCACCATTCAGCATTACTCTTAATCCA
>JABDKK010000222.1 GCA_013002265.1 Candidatus Nitrosopumilus sp.
GCGTAATGGCGTTGAGCCGTACCTTCCTCGAGAAGAAATAACAAAATCAATCCATAATACAATTTCGCGCTGGCACTCTCGCAAATCCCTTTATCCTTTCTTTGGTACGGGAAAATATTCTATTACCGAATATGAAAAAGTCAAAAGAATTACTTTTCCACTAAATCCTCAATCCATACTTGTAGTTGGTATGGAAGTTGAAGTAGATCATGATAAAATAATCAGCAAAATACTCCAATTAATAAAATAAAGAAGTTATCAAATCAGCCAATCTCTGTTAAAAAAGTAAATGAAAATTCATTTTTGCTAAAATATGATTTCTATTTTATATCGTCCCACCTACAAAGGCAGTAATGAATTGAATGAAAATATTGATGCTCCAAAAAATAATTTAGGGGCAGTGAATATTGCGTCTTGTTTTCAGATTATTGTTGTGTATAATTGGTTGTTTCATCCGAATCTCTATCATTGTTGTCTAAATGAATATCCATAAATATTGTATAAATCTTTATGGATGTAAAGTATTTTCATAATATATCTTATATCAATCTAACTGTAATAACAAATCATGACATTATTGTTAATGACCGATCCAATACTAGAAAAAATTCAAAAATATTTTGAGAGTTTGGGGTTACAGTCATCAATAGTTGATGAAAAACTGGATTTTGAACTAGACTACAAAGATGTGCATTTCTTGGATGGAAAAAATGGGATTGGTACTGCAGGTTCATTAAGACTAGAGGATTCGCCTATTGATTATATCCATATCCTCAAGAAGCAAGAGTATGCAAAATGTGATTTTGCTGTAGGCGGTCATGTTGGAATGGGAGTTCATATTCATTCTTGGTATAAGATGCGATTCTTTCTTTCATTTCCAGAATTAATAAAATTGGGGCCATTTGATATGGGAACTCTTACAACAATTAAAAAAGGATTACTGCATTCAGAAGTTGAAAGTTTTGCCTGGAACGGCTATCCAAAACTAACTACCTTGCCCCCCGGATTGGTGAGAGATAATGTAGCTGATGTATTATATTCAGATCAAAAATTGAAACAATTAATGATGAAATGTTTACTAAAAGAAAGAACAATCACTGTTTCTAGATATTCTCCGACAATACCTGAAGAAGTTACAGTAAAATCTACAAACTCCAAAATCAAAATAGAATCAACATGGAAATTACAAAAGGATATGTTCATAGATAAAGACACATTGGACATGTATGAAATACTTGCAGGAAGGGTTAAATCTACAGTAAACACTCTAAAATATCATTTAAAATAATACTTCAAATATTAGATAAAATCTTAGACGTGATTAATTTAAGAATAAAATAAATGTCAAGATAAAATCTAGTCTGAATTCATTTTTGTAATGTTGGATATTACATAATACACATCAAACGTCTTATAGTGAATTACCATCTCTTTCATGTCCACTGCTTGCAAACCAATCTTGTAAGAGATTAATTTCTGTAATATTAAATCTAAGGAATCTATCAGTACTCTTAAACTCAATCGTGGAACTTCAATTTTTTGAACATTTTTCACATAACACTGGTTTATTTCTGGAATAGATTTATTGTTTCTCATTTTCCGTTACTCCACACTTGAAGCATTCATAGACTCTTACCATTTTATATCTCCATTATTTTTTACCTCAAATATTTTTTGTATGTATTTAGATTCTTTAGAAAAAAATTGCGAAAACTTTTTTTCAAATAATATTTGGTTTTTGCTTAATGTAAAAATCCCCATGGCGACATCACTTTAAAAATAATACTAATGCCGTAATTGCCGACACAATCAAGATTGGCATCATGATGCTTGCAAAGTTAAAGTTGCCTCCAATGTCAACTCCCTTCTTTTCAAGAATGTATTCTCTAACTTCCTGATGTGACTTGTCTCTGAACTGCGGTAGGTTCTTCATCGTATGCAGTGGGAAGTTTCTCGGCTTGCTGTCCTTCCCATTTTGTATTTAGTTAACCACGTTAACCCCGTTTATTTTTGTAAACTTGGTTAACCGAGTTGTTTTAATGTGTATTTTCCATTTGCTTTTGTATGAAGGTGGTTGGAACAAAACTAGATGACGTTGATTACGAGCGATTTGAGACCTTTTGCATGGACAAAGGTATCTCAAAGAGTGAGACCATGCGAGGCTTGATAAAACAATACTGTGATGATTGTGAAAATTGTTCAGATGAAGATGAACTGATCACCGCGCAAGATTCGGAAGTTGGAGCAATTCCTGAAGCAAAAATTACAAGTGTGAGTCATGATGATGGAAAAACTTGGATTGATGTTCCTGAACTAACAAATGTTAGAGTTGGTAATTGATATACATGTGAAACCGCTAGTCTAATTCATCTAACATTTCTCTGAGTCTTTCAATTGTTTCTTCAAAATCTCCCTTACTGTGCAATTCCTTAATCAATTCTTTGATCTCTCTTTTTTGCTTGGAATTCCTTAGCATTTCTTGAGATTTTGAGCCCATTGGAATAGTCCAATCTTTCTTTCTTTGAACTATTGGAATGAACGTATTCCAATCTAAAATCTCTCCATTTGTCATTAGTTGAGCCAATTTCTCAAGGTCAGGATCTGTCCCTCCAAAACATTCTCCATACATTTTCTCATACACCATGTATCTTGTAGATGCTAAACTCACCATCATTTGTTGTATTATCTCATCTTGAGACTCTAGTTTTTCTTTTAACTCTGATTTGTTTGTTTCATTGATAATTCTAATCTCTTCGTTCTTTTCGGACTCAATCTTTTCTGATTTATCTAATGTTAAAGATGGAATTGCTCTTTTGAATTGGGCATAAAGTTGTTCATCTGACACTCCGTTAAAGTATGCTTTTGAATTCCCTGAAAAGTGTCCTTGCATATAGTCTATGAACCTTTGCTGTAAATCACAAGAGGCTAAAGTAATCTCAAATCGCTTTCTAAAAGCATGATTTTGTGATTTACCTCTTCTTGTTTTTCTGCCATTATCCATTGATAGTTTTGCTTGTTTTCTTACATTTCGAACTATATCTTGTGCAGATGCGGATGTTAGTGGTGTGAGATTGTTTTTTCTTGTAAATAATACCGAATCAGGATTTCTATCAATTCTTTGCTCAAGATATTTTTTCAAGGAAGCATATGCTTCTGGTGTTAAGCACGTTCTATATTCTTCAGTAGTATCGCGATAAATTGAAACAACTGCACCGTCTTCTATCCCTTTAACATCTTCAATTCTTATTTCTGGCGTGGCTCCTACCCTGACCCCTGTTGAAGCCAGAAAATGAATGAATGCCTTGTTTCTCCGACTCGTTGTAGCCCCTAGTATTTCTATAATATCCTCATCTGTGTATGGTAATTGATTTGATGTTGGAATTTTCTGCGGATATAAATTCTTGATAGTTTTCCAACTAAACTCAATTTCATTCATTTCTAAAAATGATTGAATTGGAGTCATTATGGCATTATACGAATTTGGGCTTGGGACGCCTATTCTTCTGGTTGACTCTTTTTTGTGAATCACATAATCCTTGATAGTCTGTTTAATCTTATTGGGCTCTAATTTGATGATGCTGTCATAATCCTCATGAGCATATTCAAAGAACTGTTCTAGCCAAAGTTTGTATGCCTTCTTTGTGGCTTCCGTCTTTAATGATTCGTAGAATATCTGAGATGGTGTTGCCATATGTTCCATAATTCCAAATGTGTGTATTAAGGGGAGTAGGATCCTACTTTTACAGTTATTAAAGGGGATTTTACAATGCCTGATATGCCTAGTCATCAAGAC
>JABDKK010000005.1 GCA_013002265.1 Candidatus Nitrosopumilus sp.
TCGTAATCCTCAGGATCAGATGGGCACAAATCCTCATCATTTATGATGTCATCCAAGTCATCATCATGGACAAATCTTTGTTGCTCAGGGGCAATGTCAGGACAGCCGTCGTGATCATTGTACTTGTTCCATGTCTCTGGTTCAGTTGGGCAGGAATCGATTCCATCATGATACCTATCACCGTCTGAATCTATTTTTGTAGGTGCAGTCGATTCTGCGCCTCTTACATCTGGACATCCATCCCAATCAAGATATCCATTAAAATTCTCCTGTTCATCAAGGCATGCATCCCATCTGTCATCTATTCCATCACCATCTGAATCTGGGAAACTGTAAGATGGAATAATTGAGCCAGTTGCATCTGGGCAGCCGTCATAGTCTTGGTAAAAGTTGTAAGTCTCAGGTTCTAGGGAACATGCATCAGAAATATCTGCAATTCCATCTCTGTCTGAATCAAGTGTTGAGTTAACGGTATCAGGACAGCCGTCTTTGTCTTGAAATCCGTTAAATGTTTCAGGTTGGTTTGGACAAGAATCTAGGTTATCAACAATTCCATCGCCATCTGAATCTGCTGTTGGTTTGTTATCGGCAATAGTATCAGGACACCCATCTGAGTCTTGGAATCTATTGTAAGTTTCTCTTGCTTTAGGACATTGATCAATATTGTCAGGAATTCCATCAAAATCAGAATCTCCAAACGAATCATAGGCTATGGTATCAGGACAGCCGTCTTCATCTTGAAATTGATTATATTTTTCAGGAAGGTTTGGGCATTCATCAAAGATGTCAGGAATAAGATCATAGTCTATGTCAGATAATGCAGATTTTGAAACTCCTGGGACATCAGGACAGCCGTCTTTGTCTAGATAATCGTTATAGTTTTCTTTCTCATCAAGACATGCATCCCATCTGTCATCTATTCCATCTCCATCAACATCTGGAAATAGATAAGATGAGGCAACAGCTCCGGTTGCATCAGGACAGCCGTCATCGTCTTGGAAAAAGTTGTAAGTCTCAGGTTCAGATGGACATTCATCTAAAACATTTGGAATTCCATCCATGTCTGAATCAAGTGTTGAGTTAAATTTATCAGGACAGCCGTCTGAGTCTTGGAATCCGTTATAGTTTTCTGGTTGGTTTGGACAATGATCTAAATTGTCAACAATCCCATCACCGTCTGAATCATTGGTGAAAGTTTTAGTTCCAACAGAATCAGGACAGCCGTCATCGTCCTGGAATTTGTTGTAAGTTTCTTTGGCATATGGACACAAGTCATACTGATTTAAAATTCCATCACCGTCAACATCTCCAGTCACTTCATATTCAACCGTATCAGGGCAGCCGTCATCGTCCTGAAATTTATTAAAATTTTCACGCTCCATTGGACATACATCACGAGAGTCTGGGATACTATCATAGTCTGAATCAATCAAGGCTTCAGAAAATCCAGTAACATCAGGGCATCCATCCCAATCAAGAAAACCATTGTAATTTTCAGGCTCATCAATACATGCATCCCACCTATCCTCTATTCCATCACCGTCAGTGTCTGGGAATTGGTATTGGGAAGTTGTAGAGTCAACTGAATCAGGACATCCGTCATCGTCTTGGAATCTATTGTAAGTTTCAGGTTCTAGTGGGCATTCATCTAGTGTATCAGAAATTCCATCCCTATCTCTATCAGTAAGGGTTAATGTATTTTCAGGGCAGCCGTCCTTGTCATCAATTCCATTGAATGTTTCTGGCTGGTTTGGACACAAGTCCATGTAGTCAGGATAGCCGTCACCGTCTGAATCAGCAATATCTTTTGTTCCACCCGGTGCAATGTCAGGGCAGCCGTCTGAGTCTTGGAATTTGTTGTAAGTCTCTTTTACAGTTGGGCAGTTATCAATATGATCCTCTATACCATCAAAATCAGCATCATACCAAGGAACAAAATTGGATGGACATCCATCTATTGTACCTTCATAGTCTTCTTGTAGATTCGGACAGGCATCCATTGAATCATCAACTCCGTCTCTATCCAAGTCAATATCAGCAAAAGCTGGATTAATAGGAATGCTGGTTAAAGTAGTTACGAGTAAGACTAAGAACGGTAAAATATGTATTTTTTTCAATGCCTAAAAATACGTCGAGGATCCAGTTATTAAACCTCACTCTAGAATCAGCTAAAAATTTTTGGAGATATAGTAAAAAATTCAATCTCAAACAAAAATCTCGATCAATTTAAGTAAATGAATTCAAAATTTGAAGATATGAGTTGTTCAGGAGAAACAGTTGAGGAAGACGATCATCTAATTCAGATCAAACCAGCAATATCGGAGCAACTAAAAAAAGCAAAGTACGGAGTTGCAGATCATTCCACAGTAGAGCTATGTCATTGGACAAAAAAATCATTCAAGCACGAAGGAAGCTGCTACAAACACAAGTTCTATGGAATTTCAACTCACAGATGTATGGAGTTTTCTCCAGCAGGTATGCATTGTGAGAATCGTTGTGTGTATTGTTGGAGACCAATGGAGTTTTATGATTCACTGAAAATGGATTCCGAACAAGTTGCAGAGCCTGAAGATATTTTAGTTAAATTAATGTCTGAAAGAAAAAAACTAATCAACGGCTACTATGGTGATTCAAGAAATGACAAACAGAGATTGGATGAATCATTGTTGCCAAGTCATTATGCCATTTCACTTTCTGGTGAGCCAACAATGTATCCAAAGCTTCCAGAACTAATCAAATATCTCAAATCACTTGAAGCCACCAAGTCAATTTTTCTTGTAACAAATGGACAAGAGCCAGACATGATTCAGAGATTGCAGGATGAAGATGCGTTGCCTACACAGTTGTATTTATCAACGAATGCAGCAGATTATGAATCATTTTTAAGAATTAACAAGCCAAAATATGATGACTCGTGGAAGAGATGGAATAGAACTCTTGACATGCTAAAGAGTATAGATACAAGAACAGTTCTAAGAATTACACTTATCAGAGACTTTAACACGCAAAAAGAAATGATTCCAGCATTTGCTGAAATGTTTAGAAAATCAAGCCCACACTTTATTGAGATAAAGTCTTACATGCATATTGGCCGTTCTACTAACAGATTAGAGCATTCCAACATGTTGGAAATGGATGAAGTAAAATCATTTAGCAATGAAATTGTGAAGCAAAGCAAAATATTCTCATTAATGGATGAAAGTTTAGTATCAAGAATTTGTGTATTACAAAACAATGAGAGACTTATTGATCGTTGGATTCCTGCATACGTAAATACCATTTAGAGAATTTTTTTAGCGCTTTGTATCTATGAGATACCTGATTTTTATTGCTTAATTGAGCAAATGTTTGAGAATAATTTTCTGGAATAAATATAGGATCATAGCCCCAACCTTTTCCCTTTAATGATTTTGATATAGAACCAGAAATCTTTGCATCAAATGATTGCAGAGTATGTTTATCACAAAAAGTAATGATGGAGACAAACTTTGCTCGTCTATTATTTTTTAATAGATTTAGGATTCCACCATTGCCAATTGTTTTAAAAACATATGATGAGTATGGTCCTGGAAATCCTAAAAGAGAATCAATGAAAAGACCATCATCTTCAATGATCAGTGGCTTTTTACATTTAGAGAAAGCATCTTGTGCTTTTTTAATTGCAATATCCTTTAAGGAGTTTGATTGAATTTCCTCTAGTTCAGATTTGAAAAATCCAATTTGGATCCCAAATGAATTTAGGATTTTTTTGACTTCTTGGAATTTGTGTTTGTTAGATGATACAAAATAAATGTCAAACAACTGTTGCATACCTGCCACGACTTTCAATATCTGAAACTAGATTTATGATTTTTACATAATTCTCATTTCCCACTACAGATTTGTATCCAGATAAGAAATTTTTCCATGCAGGGATCATAATTTCGGCATGTGCGCTGTTTAGAATTTCTTTGATTAGCCTCAAATCTACTGCATGATCTTCAGGTTTGACAGTGTTTTGGGACAATCCAAAATCAATTACATAAACCTTATTTTGAAATAAGATGAAATTTGATGTTGTCAAATCGCCATGCATGATTCCGTTTTTATGTAACATTCCAACCAGTTTTCCAATTTGTTTTGATAATTCAATAATTTTCGATTCGGGCAAGTCATGAACAGGTTTGCCAGGAATTTCTTGCATGATAATAGATGTATTTTTCATATTAACAAAGAAGACAACAGGAGTTGGTATTCCAAATGATTTCACGTGGGAGAGAATCTGAGATTCTTTAATTGTGCGTTGTTTTTGTATTTTAGAATCAAGTGAAGAATTCCTATACTTCTTTGTCTTTCTAATTTTTAGAATTGCTTTAGAGTCATGCCAAAAAGTTTGATAAATATCAGCTTCTGCACCTTTTTTGATTAGTTTCATTAACATTATATCCGTATGAATTCAATAAAAATTAATCATGGATGAGGGAGAAACTAAGATCAAACAAGAGGATTGCAATGAAGATAATTTGGGTGCTGGAATTTTAACATTGACAAATAAGAGATTAGCATTTGATAAAACAAGATCAAGAATGATGGACTTTTCTAAACAATTTGGAGATACGGTGGTCAATGTTTCACTTGACAATGTAACTAAAACTTGGAAAGAAGGATTGCTAATTAAGAAAGTATGTTTTACTGCAAAAACAGATGAAGGCGAGCAAACTTTCAAGTTTGGTGTTTTTAATACAAAGGGATGGTTAAAAAATATTGAAAGTGCAATTGATGACTTTAAAACTCAATAGTCTACTTTGACTGAATCTAATCTCCAAGATTGAGTGACAAAAGTGTCTTTTAGCTTTGCGCCACCTTTAACTTGGGATTCTAAAAGCCCTGTCCAACATATTTGGCTTCCACAATCACCTGAATATCTTAATGGAACTACGAAAAATTTAGAATTATGTCTTTTGCATACATCCTCAAGCATCTCAGACAATCTCTTGTTGGCAGCAACACCACCAACAATCATCAGTTCTTTTTTACCAGTAAAGGACAAAGCTCGCTCCACTGTTTCACTTATCATGGCAAATGCCGTTTCTTGAAGAGAGTAGCATGCGTCATTTTTACTTTTTTTTGCAATTGATTTTGTTGCAGATAATAATCCAGAGAAGGAAACATCATTTCCTTTAACTGAATATGGCAGGGCAACATAATTTGAAGATGCAGATGCCAATTTCTCAATGTTTTTCCCACAAGGAGAAGCAAATCCGAGCGAGCGTCCAAATTGATCAAGTAACTGACCCAACGTAATATCAAGAGTTTCACCGAAAACTCTCCATTGTTTATTTAGAAATGCTAGCAGCATAGTATGTCCACCAGATACTAAAAGAACCAGAGGATTTGATGCGCCAGTAAGTAATTTTCCTAATTCAATATGTCCAATTGCATGATTTACAGGATAGATTGGAATGTTATAAAACGAAGAAAGTGATCTTGCAACAACTGCGCCTACTCGCAAACATGGACCCAATCCGGGTCCTGCGGCATATGAGATAATGTCCAAGTCTTTGATTGCTACATTGGCTTCTTTGAGGCATTCAGATAGAACCGCAGGGCTATTGTCGATATGATGACGTGATGCCTCCCTTGGATGAATCCCTTCACCATCAATTGGGCGATAAATTTTTTTTACATCTGATAAGATTTTGCCCCTATTCCCTTTTTTTTCTATTATTGCACAAGAAAATGTGTGAGCTGTACTTTCAATTCCTAAACCAAGCATACTATCCCCTACTCAAGGTAGAAACAATTTTGATCACATCACCGCTTTTAAGTTTCTGATCTCCACTAATTCGCTGCTTTGTTTTGCAGTCAATTGCATGCAAAAATCCCTTTGCAATATCGGCATGAATTAAACCAGCTAAATCTTTTGCAGTTGAATCTTGCGGAAGTAGTTTTGTATCAGGCAAAACCACGCCATCCTTGTTGGTAAGTTTGGTTTCATCTTCAACTGGATAAACCACAATAAACTTTAGAGAATCAAACACTGCAGAATTTAGTATTTTTTGGATTCCAGTAGAAGGAATTTTTGTAAAAACAGACTTGACTAGATCAAGTGCCTTTTGTTGTGGAGGTGGAATTTCCTTTCCTTCAACAATCTTAAATCCCTGATCACCTGGTGAATAATTTACAATTCCTACCTTTGTTGCTTTTCTTAAGAGCAGCTCAGTTTCAGCACTGCAAGGAATTATTGTATCAGTAATTTTTTTGATTATATCTAGGTCTTTGCAAAGATCTGCCTTATTTGCAGCAATAATCATTGGTTTTGTACTCTTTCTTAATTCCTTTACAAAATTTTGAATGTCATCATCTTTCCACTCCTTAGGATTCTTGGAAATAAGACCCTGTCTTTGCAATATTTCTTGAACCTGATAATCTTTAATTCCTAATCCAGTAAATCGTTTTGCAATGCCATCGGTAAGTTTTGCACGCTTTTGATCTATTTCTCTTGTAATCTTATCCCATTCTCTCTTTAGTATATCTACAAACCATTGATCAAATTCGTCTTGAACAAATGCAATATCTTCTAGTGGATCATGTGTTCCTACCGGAACTGGTTGTCCTTGGATATCAGTTGTTCCTGCAATGTCTACAACATGTATCAAAACTTCTGCTTGTCTTGCATCATCAAGAAATTGGTTACCAAGGCCTTTTCCTTCATGTGCACCAGGTACCAGTCCTGCAACATCAATTAGTTTTACTGGAATAAATCGTGTACCATTAACACATAGTGAATTTTCATGTTTTATATCAAAATGTTTGCAGGCACAATCTGCCTGAACATAGGCCACTCCAATGTTTGGTTCAATTGTTGTGAATGGAAAATTTCCAGATGCTACTGGCGTTTCAGTTGCTGCGGAGAAAAATGTAGATTTGCCAACGTTTGCTTTGCCTAACAATCCAATTTGCAATATTCTCAAAAATTCATTTCTACTTATTAGTATTGCAGAAATCGTTTAATTCCATCCAGACAAATTTCAGATAATGTCAATTGTAATAACTGGGAATCCAGGGGTAGGAAAACACACGATTTCAGATAAAATTGCCTACAAATTTGGTCTATCAGTAATTGACATAAACAGTGTTGCAAAAGATGCAGGATTGTTTGAAGAAAATGAAAATTCAAATGATGTGGATACTGATGAGCTTAAAAAAATTCTCCATGATAAAATATCTAAGAATAGTCTGATCGTAGGTCATTTAGCACCATACGTTTTAGAAAAAAACCAAGTAAAAATTATGATAATTCTTAGAAGAAATCCCTATGATTTACTTGAAGTTTACAGACAACGAAAATACGATTCTTATAAAAGTAAAGAAAATGCTGGCAGTGAGGTCCTAGGAATCATTGCTCATGATGCAATTGGTAAATTTCAGGAAAAAGCATTTCAAATAGTTTCTAGTGAAAAAAGCATTCAAGAAGTTATTGAAAAGATTACAAATGTAATATCAAGCAATCAGGGTTATGAAGAAGTAGATTGGCTTGATTTGGTTACAAAAAATAATGATTTAAAAAAATTCTTTGATGATTGATTAAATAACGCCTTAAAGTTTGTGTAGTTACTTGTTTGAAATATCTAAAACTGATTTGGCAGGAAGGATTGGAACTCTATATACCAATCATGGAAAAATAGAGACACCAGCTTATGTTCCCGTAATTCACCCAGTCAAGCAAACTATCCCAGCAAAGAAGATTAGAGAGATGGGTTTTGATCTAGTAATTACAAATGCATACATTACAAAAAACAATTACGGTGATGGAGCAATCAAAAAAGGAATTCACAAAATTATAGACTTTGATGGAGCAATAATGACTGATTCTGGTGGATATCAAGTTTTAGAGTATGGAGACCTCAAAGTTTTACCACCAGAGATGGCAAGCTTTGAGAAAGGAATACTAACTGATTTTGCAATTCCACTTGACAAGCCTACTGGATTTGGTTTGCCAATTAAAAAAGCCGAAGAGTTTGTCAAACACACTCTAAAGGTTTCAAAAGAGACACTAGATGGAAAAGAAGACAATGGGCAAATATGGATTGGGCCTATTCAAGGTGGAGAACATTTTGAACTTGTTGCAAAATCAACAAAGAGTTTGGTAGATATCGGTTATCAGATGTTGGCCTTGGGAAGCCCAGTTGAATTTATGGAATCATATGAGTACAGATTACTGGCTCAGATGATTGTTGCTGCAAAAAAGAATATGCCCCATTCAATACCTCTGCATCTTTTTGGGGCAGGCCATCCATTGACTATTCCCTTTGCAGTTGCATTGGGTTGCGATACATTTGATTCAGCATCTTACATGCTTTATGCCAAGCAGTTAAGATACATTACAGATGATGGAACTCGATATTTGGCAGATATTTTGGTATTTCCATGTAATTGTGAAGTATGCTCAAAACATACTCCTGATGAGATTCGTCAGATGGATTCAACTGAGAAAATTAATCAGTTGGCAATTCATAATTTACATTCAATAAAACTTGAAGTAGATAGGGTCAAGCAGGCAATTCATGAAGGAAGACTATGGGAATATGTACTGAAAAAGGCAAGGGCCCATCCCAAATTGTTTGAAATGATTGAAGTGATGATTGAAAATTCTGAATTTCTAAGTGTGGCTACTCCAAAATTTAAGGAAAAGGCATTGTTTCTCTATGGAAGCGAGGATCAATTCCGTCCAGAAGTTCAGTCATATCATAAAAGGGTTAGAAAATTCAAATCAAAGAAAAAAAGGATAATCATTACCAAGGAATCAAATTCCAAACCAGGATATCTATCTCATCAATATGTAGGATTAAAAAGAAAAATCAAAGACTTTGATTCATTTCAAGTTTGCCAATACAATCCAATTCTAGGACTTATTCCAATTGAGATATCAGATATTTTTCCAGCTGCACATCATGAGACTTCAAGGATTGGTTTTGAACCAAAGGAATTTACAGAATTTGAGAAGACATGGAAAAATTTCTTTGAGAAAAATAAGTTTACAGAAATTCATTATGACAAAAATGATCAGTTTCTCAAACACTTTGTTAAGACACTGCCAAAAAATATCAAGAAAAAATCATTTGTTTAACTAAAAATAAGAAAAAAGAATGTGCTAAAAGATTCAGCTTATAGTGCTGCGTCTTCTGCCCAACCTTTGATGA
>JABDKK010000007.1 GCA_013002265.1 Candidatus Nitrosopumilus sp.
CAACATCAATTTGATCAGTTGATAATGCAGAAGCTTTTCCATGACCGTCAACAAAATTGAACTCCCATTTCAAAACAAAGTAGAAGAATTTTTCTTTCCACATTTCAACTAAAACAGGTCTACCATGTTTCTTTACCAATTCTTCAATAGAAGATTTATTTTCGTTGTAAAAATCTTCAGTGAATCTAATTGCCATATCATAATCTGATTCAAGAATCCCTAATTCTCTTAGGACACTTTGGGACAAATCAAAACGAATCTTGATTTCATCAACTGCCTGTGGCATATCTTTACAAAAAGCGTGACAATCAGGCATGGTAAATGCTCTCAAACGCCTCAAACCAACTAGTTCACCAGATTGTTCTCTTCTAAAACTATAACGAGTAAGTTCATAGAGTTTGTAAGGTAAATTTTTGTAGGATAATTGGTATTGGTTGGCCATTAGGAATTGACCAAAACATGCAGCAAATCTCAAAAAGAGTTTTTTTCCCTCTGAATCAATATTATATTGTCTTGCAGGAAATCGATTAAAATAACTAACCATGCTAGGATGTTCTGAATCATACATGATTGGAGTTTCAACTTCATATCCACCATACTCTTTTACTCTGTCAGTTACATATCGTTCAATTAGTGATTTGATTAAACGTCCATTTGGGTAAAATCTCATGTTTCCGGAGTCAGAAGCTGGTTCATAATCAGATATTCCCATCTTTTTCATCAATGCCACATGAGGTGGGGGTTGATCAACTTTACGAATTTTTGCAGATTCATATTTTGCTAAAATTTCTAATTTCGGATGATTTGAGAAATCAAAATCACCAATGTTAGTCATTGTTCCATCAGGAGAAAGTATTTTCCAATAAGAGCGAATTTTTGACTCGCCTTTGAGAGCATCAGAAGTAATCTCGGTTTCAGTTTTTGAGTCTACTGAATTTTTTGTTACCACTTTTGAGCTTTCAGCAAGAGGATGCCCCTTTACTTGAATTTTATATGATTTTGTCCATCCAAATGGAGAATGTGAAACTTCAAGATCAGATGCTCCAGATTCCATCTCTTTGAGTAAAGTCATAGCAGTTGAGGGTTTTGCCAGATTTGAGCTAAGATGAGCATAAGGGTATAGCAATAATTTTTTGCATCCAATTTTTTCCATAGATGTTTTTATCTGAGAAATGGCATCCTGCGCAACCGAGGAGTCATCACCTTCTTCAATTGCAACAAATGCAACTACAAGTTCTTCTAACTGAACTGTTTGTGGATTCTCAAGGTCTTCAGCAGATTTTATCTCCTTTTTTGTAGGTGTATATTCAATATGATCACAATGTAACTGCAGTATACGCATGTTTAGAGATGTTTAATCTGGCATAAATATACGATTCTCAAATATAGAGAGATTCTTGATATTTACTGCATAATATCAGATTTTCAGGTTTAATCTGGCATAAATTTTATAATGAAATTTATTCAGAAATTATGAAAAATAGCCATGCAGGGCAAAAAGAACGAGCAGAGACATCAACAATTGTTAAAAGAGAAAAAGCAACTAGAAGAATCCAGACCCCATGATATTGAGGAGATGCGCAGATGGAAGCACTCTATGGGTAAGATTTTACAAGAATTGGAATTATACAAAAAGTGAACATCAAACCAATCTTTGATCTAAATTCAAATGTACTATATTACTTGTAGAAAATAATATGAATCCATCAGATGTGTTTAGAAAAAGAAATTTATCAAAAATTAATTTTGAGTATGAGGAATTAATTGGAAAAGATTTTTCAGATGCAAATATGAAAGGAGTTAATCTAAAGAATAGAGACATCCACAATGCAGATTTTAGTTGTTCTGATTTGAGTGGTGCAGATTTGAGTGGAGCAATATTATTTAATGTAAATATGCGTGGGGCAGATTTACGAAATGCAAATTTGTCGGGTGCAAAATTATGGGATGCAGAATTGTATGGTGCAGATTTGAGAGGGGCAGACCTAAACGGTGCAGATTTGTTTTATACAGATTTACGAAGTGTTGATTTGAGTGAGGCAAATCTGAGCGGAGTGAATCTAAGACACAGTAATTTTGAAGAGGCAGTTTTAGAATCGACAAATTTCATTGGTGCCAATTATGATTTGCACACATTAGAAACAATTTCTAAAAATAAAAAACCAGAATTAGAAAAACAGGGTTTCCAATGGTAAAGAATGTAAATTAAATTATTTTGATTTTTCTCGCAAAGCAATAACTGAACGCAAAATCAAACCAGAAATCCCCAAGTTAGATACAAGGAATTCTTTAGCCCTAAGTAGTGCATCATTTCCACGAAATCCTTCATCGTAAATCATCTCAACAGAGCCTTGATCAGTCTCTACAAAGGATGTAATCAAAGAAAATATGCCTAAGTTTTCATCAATTCTTTCTTGGTACAGGCGTAACTCAACCCTAGAAATTACAAATTAATCTTGAATAAATTTTCCTGAAGAGAATAAACTCTCAACAGCATTAGGAGTTTTGTCTACTCGTTTTGGATCATGCAAATCTACGATATTCATTGAGCATTATTTAGAATCATTGCTAAATAAGTAATAATATGAAAAAAGAGACCAACAAAATGAATGAAATTTCTAATCTCGCGTTATTTTATCAAATACACAACTAGCTGTTAGATCACCCGTTACATTGACCATAGTTCGAATCATATCCAAAATTCT
>JABDKK010000035.1 GCA_013002265.1 Candidatus Nitrosopumilus sp.
GTGGAAGTAGTGCAATGGTATTCAGTGGAGTCATACAACCAGAATACAAAGAGATTGTGAAAGATATGAATTTAGAAGCAGAGATTGGAGATAGAAGAAAATTGACATGGGAAGAATATGAAGAACTTCATGAAAACAAACTGCTTCCCGAAGAATCAATGGTTCATTCAAAGAAAGAATTCGTACTAGTTAATGTAAATACTGATAAAGAATCTAGAGGCGAAAGACGCTACATCTTTAATGAATAAATTTCATAAAAATAATTTCAAATTTCTCAAAACAGGTTTTAAAAACACACCATAATGATGAAAAATAGAGTTTTCACAGAATTAAAAAATAGTCTATTTGACGACGGGTTTTTTAATTCCCCATTTTTGTTCAAATTCCTCTTTAGTAATAGGAATTTTGGATTTGCATTTTAGACACCGACGCATCTTAGTATGCTTGGAAAATCTCCAAACATGTGCTTCACTTTTTTGATGACAGTTCATGGTAACCTAAATTTTCTATTGACTTAAGCGTGTTGTTACTTGAATAATTCCAATTCTTGCAAAATTTTACTCATAGAATGCTTCCATCCCCTCATTGCATCAATAGTATTGGGACGATTTTCTTCCAACTCTTTTTTTTGTTTAAGAAGTTCCTGATGCCTCTTATCACCAATTCTATTCAATGTTCAAAACCCATCTAGGCGTTAAATTAAGCATGTGATGGGTACAATAGATGTCAATCTCGATATTTCATTTGTTTTATTGTACAAACACTTGCTTATTATGACAAACGCCATAGGAAATTCATGAATTCAACTGCATGGAAATGCTACAGATGTGATTTGACTTTCAAAGAAAAGCCAATTGCCGCAATTCATAATGATCTATCACAACACCCTATCGGAAAAATAGAATTAATTTCAGGGTAAATCCAAATACAAGTGGATTTTTAAGAAATACAATACAATGTCAGATGAATCAAACCCTATCAAGGATTACATTTTTGATTATATAGAAAGCTCAGAATCAATTCCAAATTTAATTTCTGAGAAAAAATTTGATTTGATAATTGATGATATCATAGATAATTGTTATGATAAAATAATTGAAATGGATGAAAAAGATGAAGCGGTTGGAGTTTTAGCAACAGGGTTACTTCATTATCTATTAACAAATGCACTAATTGCAAGCCAAAGAAAGGTAAATCACAAAGGGATTGAGTTGGACATTGTAATTCCAGATATCAAAACATTAGAAAAAGATCAAAAAAAATCACTAGTAATTTGTATACCAAAATCTTCAGACATTGATGTAATTAATAATAAAATAACAGAATTGAAAAAAATTCAACACGAAAAGGAAAACATTTGGGTGGTATTATCAAAAAACATACCAGTCACAAAAAAATCATTTATTTTATCTAAAGAAAATAATTCTTTTAGGAAAATCATCTTTGAAATTGCACAGTTTACCAATGTGAGCGGTACAAGTAAATTCAAAATACTACGCATATGATTAACTAGAATTCAATATACAAAGACAGTATCTTCCCAGTAAATTTATTAGAATATCTAATCCCGTGTAAGTTTATCAAACACACAACTAGCCGTAAGATCACCTGTAACATTTACCATAGTTCTAATCATATCCAAAATTCTATCAACAGAAAGTAATAATAAAATTCCAACAGGTGGGATTCCAACTGTTATGAGTATGGTAGACAAAACAATTACACCAGCTCCTGGAACAGCAGGAGTTCCAATAGATGCCAAAAGTGAGGTTATGATTATAACTAATATAGATAGCATACTCAATTCAATAGCAAAAAGCTGTGCCAAAAAGAAGACAGCTATTACTTGATACAAGGCAGTACCATCCATATTCACAGTAGTTCCAAGTGGAATTACAAATTTTGAAACTCTTGTGTCTATCTTAAGATCCTCTTCTGCAGTCTTTAATGTCATAGGCATTGTTGCCATTGAGCTTGCTGTTGAAAAAGCCAAAGTTTGCGGATTACGAAATTTTGAGAATGTAGAAGTTATAGGTCTCTTTGCAACAAACTTTAAGATCAATGCATATACCAACAGCATAATACCAAGACCAAGAACAACTGTTCCCATATATGCCCCTAATCCAACCATGGTTTCAATTCCAACCGTGGCAACCATACCAACTATCAACCCAAAAACTGCAAACGGTACAATCTTCATAGAAATTAGTAAAATGTGCAATGTTATTTTTTGAATTGATTCCAATACATCCAGTAGAGGTTTGACAGATTCTTTTGGAAGTACTGCCATTGATAATCCTACAATGAGCGCCATTATCAAAATGCTAAACATCTGCCCTTCAAGATATGAGGAAATTGGATTTCTTGGAATAATGTTGGACACTACATTTGGAATATCATCTAACGAAAAACCTTCTGTAACTTTCAATTCATCATCGGAAAGATCGTGTGTTTCTTGTAACGCAGTAAGATCTAAAATACTTCCAGGCGCTATAATTGATGCAAGGGATACTGCTACAAGTATTGCAATTGTCGTAGTAATTACAAAATATGTGGCAATTCCCAATCCAAGAGTTTTTAGTTTATCTTTTGCTCCTAAATTAGTAATAGCCACTACAATTGATGTGAAAATTAACGGAACAATAATCATCAAAATTATACTCAAAAATATGTTAGCAGGAATTTTGAGATATGATGATAAAGAATCTAATGCATCATCGTTTAGGCCAACACCGACATCCTCTCCTAAAATCAATCCAACTCCTAATCCAATGAGCAAAGAAAGTATTACTTGAAGCCACAAATTTTTGAAAATATAATTCTTAAATGACATTTTATTCACTTTAAAATTAATTTCATGTTAAGATTTTTCTTAAAAATTTCATACATGGAAGAATCACTCAAGTCTCCGATAAAAGGAATTACGCCTAAGATAGGCACTCCAGTCAAATTCTTTAAATCACGTGTAAGTTCTTTTGTGTTGTATCCATCTGAATCAAAATCATTGATGATTATTCCCTTAATCGGGATTTTGTATTTTTTGCACATATCTACTGTCATGATAGTATGATTTACGGTTCCAACTTTAGTTCTAGCAACGATTATTGCAGGAATTTTCATTTCTTTAATCAGATTAGCAATAAAGTAATCCTTGAGAATAGGAGTCATTATTCCACCCATACCTTCAACTAGTAATATTGAATGAAGTTTCGAGAGTTTTTTAAAATTTGTCAGGACAGAATTAATGTTCGGTTTTATTTTGAGGGTTTTCCATGCAGTATATGGGGAAGCGGGCATTGGAAAGAATTGAGGATTTACTAGTTTTTCAGGATCATTTACTTGTGCAGATTTTGATAAAATTTCTACATCTTCGGATTTGAATCCCTTCTTTTGAGCAGTTCCAGCTGCAAATGGCTTCATCACACCAACATCAACACCCATTTTCCTCAAAGTCACAGACAATCCTGCAGTGATGTATGTTTTACCCACGTCAGTATCAGTTCCGGTTATGAAAAATGAGTTCATCAAGAATAAACAAAATGTGTAATTGATTAATCTTATCGTTTGGTTATTAAGAAGATTAGCAATAAGAGATTTGTTTGAAGAAAACTAGTTTTGTTTGGCATCCAAACACACAGATGAAGGAATGGGATTCTTTTGATCAAATAAAAAGTGCAAAAGGAGTATGGCTAGTAGATTCAAAAGGAAACAAAATACTAGATGCCGTTGGTTCAATGTGGTGTAATGTTTGGGGGCATTCAAATCCAAAACTAATCAACGCAATTACTACTCAAAGTAAAAAACTGCAGCATTCATCAATGTTCAATCTAACTAATGAACCTGCAGAAAAACTAGCAGAATACCTAGTAAAAATATCTCCAAAAATGGATAAAGTGTTTTATTCAGATAATGGCTCATCGGCAATGGAAATAGCCATAAAATTAGCATTACAATATTGGAAAAATATCGGAGAGAAAAATAAAACAAGAATAGCAACTCTAGAAAATGGCTATCATGGAGATACATTCGGTGCAATGTCAGTAGGATATGTTCCAGAATTTTTTGGAAAATTCAAAAAGCAGCTATTTACAACATTACAATTTCCAGTTCCAAACAAATACAGAATTCCAAAAGAATTTTCTTTTTTAGATTATCAGAATCAATGTATAGAAAAAATTGAGAAAGAATTCTCACAAAAAAATAACATTGCGGCATTTATCATGGAAAGTGGCGCACAGGTTGCAGGTGGAGTGATAATCTATCCAAAAGATTTTCAGAGAAAAATAAGTTTGTTATGTAAAAAATACAACATACTTTTTGTTTTAGATGAAATTGCAACGGGTTTTGGAAGACTTGGATCTATGTTTCAATACGAAGAACAAAAAAGTATACCGGACATAGTGGCATACGGAAAAATGTTAACAGGAGGTTATCTCACACTAGCTGCAACTTTAGCAAATAAGAAAGTGTATGATTCCTTTTTAGGAGAATTCAACGATTGGAAGCATCTATTTCACGGTCACACATACACTGGCAATCCAATTGCATCATCTGTAGCATTAGAAAATCTCAAGATGTATAAAAAATATAATTTAATTAAAAAAATCCAAAAGACATCAAAAGTTTTTGAGCAATACTATCAACGAATTTCAGAAATTGATATTGTTGGAGATATCAGACATAAAGGAATGCTCATGGGAATAGAATTGGTATCAAACAAAAGAAAAAAGACGCCAATCACTACCAAAAAATCAATCAACAAAATATTTTTTGAGGAAGGGAAAAAGAACGGAATCTATCTCAGAACTCTTGGAAATATAGTGATGTTAGTACCTCCATTGGCAATAACTGAATCTGAACTAAATTTACTCTTAGAGAGAACCATATCCACCATAGAATCAGCAAAATCCAAAATTATTTGACGGTTAACCCCCTTGATACAGATAGGTTAACCTTTCCATTATTGTTATAAATGGATTAATTATAATCATCATTATGAGTGCTCTAGAATTCATCAAAGAGTGTCAAGAAAAAGTATTTTCTGGAATAGGGATTTCACCTGATGACGCAAAAAAATTATTGAATACACCAGATGAAAATTTAAAAGAATTAGCAAGATGTGCAAATGAAATT
>JABDKK010000068.1 GCA_013002265.1 Candidatus Nitrosopumilus sp.
CTGTATGTGTAACTTGTCAAGCTCTGCACTGAATTTTGAGCGGTCTTCTGCTCTATCAACATCTTTTGCACTTGTTCCCATAATATTCACCCCGTGTTGTGCAAGACCAGGAGTCAGATTATTTGCAGTTTGTCCACCAACACAAGTAATGACACCTTTTGGGTTTTCAAACTCGGTAATATCTAATAGCCTCTCTTGAGTTAGTTCTTCAAAGTATAACCGTGTACAAATATCATAATCAGTGGATACTGTCTCAGGATTACAATTTACAACAGAGATATGTTTTTCCCCATTTTCTTGAAGACCCCAAACCATGTTGACTGTACCCCAATCAAACTCAACACTGCTTCCAATTCTATAGGGACCAGCACCAACTACAACAATTCCTTCCTCATCTTTTGGAACTATTATATCATGAGAGTTTCCTCCATATGTAAGATAAAGATAGTTTGTTACTGCTGGCCATTCAGCGGCTAGTGTATCAATCTGTTTTACAGATGGAACCACACCTAGATTCTTTCGTAAATCACGTATTTCATCAGGAGTTTTCTCCTTTATTCTTGCAATCTGCTTGTCTGAGAATCCCATCTTTTTTGCTTGCCACATCACAGATTCATCTAGATCAGATTTTTTTAGTTTTGATTCAGTATTTACGATGTTTTGTATTTTCTCAATAAACCATGGATCAATTGCAGATAGTTTGTATATTCTATCCACTGGAATTCCCATCTTCAATGCAATTGCAACATTATACAATATTTGATCATCATGGTGTGAAAGTTTGTATTCAATTTCTTCTTCATCATAGGATTTTCCATTTGAACGATTCAGAACTAGTCCATCATTTCCAATGTCTAGCATTCGAATTGCTTTTTGCAAAGATTCTTCAAAAGTTCTACCAACTGCCATAACTTCACCAACTGATTTCATAGTAACACCAAGATTTCTGTTAACAAGTTCAAACTTTGCAAAATCCCATCTAGGATGCTTACATACAACATAATCAAGTGAGGGCTCAAAGCATGCAGTAGTACTTTTTGTAATTCTGTTTACAAGTTCAGATAGATTATATCCCAATCCAATCTTTGCAGACATGTATGCAAGAGGATAACCAGTTGCTTTGCTTGCAAGGGCAGAAGAACGTGAAAGTCGAGGATTTATTTCAATAGCAACATATCTATCTGAATCAGGAGATAAGGCATACTGAATATTGCATTCGCCAACTATTCCAACATGTTTTGTTGCACGTAGTGCTGCAGTACGAAGCATATGGTATTCATGATTATCAATTGTCTGCGATGGTGCAACTACAATATTATCACCAGTATGAACTTTCATCGATAGAACGTTTTCCATGTTACAAACAATGACGTTGTTTCCATCATAGTCCTGCATTACTTCATATTCAATTTGTTTCCAGTGTCCAATGTACTCTTCAATTAGAACTTGCCCAACAAGACTTGCTTTTAGGCCTCTCTCGACAATCTCATGTAGTTCAATTTCATTATGAGCAATTCCCCCACCTCGACCTCCCAGGGTATAGGCAACTCGAATAATCACAGGATACTCTAGTTCTCGGGCTATCTTTTTTGCATCCTCAAAGTTTGTGACAGTCTTGCTTTTGAGCACAGGTACGTTTGCTTCCTTCATGGAATCCTTGAATAGTTGTCTATCTTCGGTGTTCTTGATGCCTGGAATCTGAGTTCCAAGAACATTTACATCATATTTTTTGAGTATTCCTGCTTCTTCTAGCTTTACACCACAATTCAGAGCAGTTTGTCCACCATATGCAAGCATGATTCCATCAGGTCTTTCTTTTTCAATTATAGATTCTACATACTCTGGATTCACTGGTAGAAGATACACTTGGTCGGCAAATCGTGTATCAGTCTGTATGGTAGCAATATTTGGATTAATTAACACACTTTTAATTCCGTCTTCATGTATTGCCTTTAGACACTGACTACCAGAATAATCAAATTCTCCGGCCTCACCAATTTTAATTGCTCCGCTTCCCAGTACAAGAATTTTCTTTAGTGATTCGTTTTTTGGCAATTTAATTCTCCATTAAACGCCTAAGCTCTTCAAAAACGAATTTGCAATCAAAAGGACCAGGTGCGGCTTCGGGATGAAATTGTACTGCGATACATTTTTGTTTTTTATGTTTAATTCCTTCAACTGTTTTATCGTCTGCATTTGTAAACCATAGTTTAAAATCAGATTTTTCTAATGACTCAGGTGTAATTCCATAACCATGATTCTGACTAGTTACATAAACTTGATTATTTTCTAAATTAACACATGGTTTATTTTGTCCACGATGTCCATATTTTAGTTTATAAGTTTCCGTATTTCCTGCAATTCCAATTATTTGGGCACCTAAACAAATACCAAGTGTTGGAACATTATTTTCAATTAATTTCTTAGCTGTATCAATTGTGTCAGGACATTTTTGTGGGTCTCCAGGTCCACTACTAAGTACAACTCCATGAGGTTTGTAAGACATAATTTTTTCATAAGGAGTATTCCATGGAAGTAAGATTGCTTTATAGCCTAATTCTCGAACATTTCTCAATATTGCATTTTTTGCACCTGTGTCAACAACAACAATTGTTTTGTCACCATTACCATAAACTCGTTCTTCTTTAGTGGATACTGAATCCATGAATTGTTCAGAATCATAATGAGTCGCAGAAGATAGTTTTTTTTTGACTTTTTCCACATCAATTTCTGAATCAGATACAACAAGTGCTGCCATCATTACACCACTTGTCCTTAGTTTCTTTGTTAGTTCCCTTGTATCAATTCCAGAAATTCCTGGAATCTTTTCGTTATTCATCCATTCATCAAGAGTCATTGAGAGATTCCAATGGCTTGCAGTTAAAGACAACTCATGAACAACTAATCCACGAATTTGAATTCTTTCAGATTCAAAGAATTTTGGGATTCCATCCTCATCAACTATTGAAGGATCTGGAACGCCGTAATTACCAACAAGAGGATATGTCAGAGTAAGAATTTGGCCATTATATGAGGGATCAGTTAATGCTTCTGTATAACCCACCATTCCAGTATTAAAGACAATTTCGCCAAAAACAGTAGTTGAATAGCCAAAACCTTCACCATCAAGAACAGTTCCATCACCCAAAATCAGTTTTCCAAACTTTTTTGCATGACTAGATTTCTTTGTAGTAATTGTGACCCTCGTAAAGTCCGCTTTAATACAAATTTAAGTTTTGTGAGGATAAAAAATTAAAAATTCTGATCGCTGATAATTACTTAGAGTGCTTGGAACTCTTCGCTCCATTTATGATATGCACGGACCATTTCTAGTGAAACACTTGGTTTTCTTCTTGCCATAATATCTTTGAAATCAGATGTGGTCAATTCTCTGGGTTGAACTGGAGTTTCACCTTCAACTGGTTCGTGATAATCAGGGGAATTGAATATCTCATGAACTGTTTTAATTTGTGCAGCTTGACAGATATCTTTAATATCGCTTGCACTGTATCCATCAAATAGTTTTGCTAGCTCAGCAGGATTGACTCTCAAATCTTTTCTAAGTGGTTGAGTATACTGTTCAAACAAGTTTTGTCTTGCTTCTTGTGTTGGCAGAGACACATAGATTCTCTTTTGGAATCTTCTCAGGAAAGGCCAATCAAGACTCCATGGTTTGTTTGTTGCGCCGATTACATATAACATCAAATCTTTTCCTTTGCCATTAACTCCATCCATTTCTGTTAAGAATTGGTTTTTAGTTCTAACTTCACCACCTACTTCACTATTTCTAGAACCAAGTAAGGAATCTACTTCATCAACAAATAAGATTACAGGTTTTCCTTCTTTTTCTGCATATTGTCTTGCCATTGAAAATAATTTTGATACATTTTTTTCTGCCTCTCCTAACCATTTGCTCATCATAGATGATGCATCAACATTGATGAAATATCCATCCATTTCATTAGCAGTTGCAGCAGCTAACATTGTTTTTCCGGTACCTGGTGGTCCATAGAGTAACATTCCTTTTGGCCAACCAAGAGGGAAAAGATCAGGACGTTTTGTAGGATAAACAATTGATTCACGCAGTGCACTTTTTGCTTCATCTAAACCTATCACTTGTTCCCAAGTAACATCAGGTTTTTCTTTCATAACTAATTCTTCAAAATCATTTTCGTTTTCTTGTCTCTGTACAGATGCTTTTTGCTCTTCTTCTGTAGCTTTTGGATCAACTGCAGGTTCAACTCCATGAGCCTGCTGTAAAGCGTTAATTCTATTATGATAAGAGTTACAGCGTTCTTTGTAAATTTGGTTAAGTTTGCTAGCAGGGTAAAGTTGCAGTAATTTTACCAAGGTATCAATTGCGTGCTGATAGTGCGTAATTGCCATACCACGTGCACCCTGAGAATCAAATTTTATAGCCTCAGAAGCATATTTGCTGGCGGTATTTTCTAATTCTTGTGGGGCTAAACTCATCTCAATTACCTACGCAGTATGTCCTTGAGGATTTTGTTGGTATCCTACGGTGTTAATCTCTGTAGCAAAATTGGTTAAATTAATTGCACTTGTTTCTTTCCGGTCATAATCTGGTCCATCACGATAATTCTTTTTGAAATCAGATTTGTCTGAAATATTAGAATGCATGTCTTTTACTTTGTTAATAGAATCCTCAGCTGATAGAATTAGCTCAGAAATTTCATCATCAAAATCAGAGATTGACGAGGAGGTCTCAGATATTATTGATACAAAATACTTTAGAATCGAGCGCATTTCTTTTTTATCAGAATATTTCCATAGAAGAAAATCAGCAATGCCTACAATTTTGTCTAAATCATGTAATTCTTCAAAAGACAGACTCTCAATAGTTTTATCATCGGAGGGTTTTATCTCAGATAATTTTTTGTCAATTTTTGTAGAAATAGTTTTTATGCGCTCAATATCCTTTGTGAAACCATGTTTAGATTTTAGTAATGTCAAGTATTGCATTGTTTAAGAAAGTCAAGATTAGGGTACTGCTTTCTTATTTTAGAGTCCACAATCAATTTTACTTCATCAAATAATATAGAGGATTTTTCATTTGATTGACTAAAATCAAATCTGGCCTTTGTTAGGGCAGCAGAGTCTAAAACAACACTGCCTAAATGAACTGATAACTCAGATAGTCTATGGCTACAGTTTGGAATAATATCAAATAATTGTGCACTGATTGTTCTAATCATCGGTATTAATGGAGGTAAAACCTCAGGAATTGTAGCAATGCCTGATATTCTTTGGGTTTGTTTTTTGATTAATAATAGTGTCTCTAGGCAAAAAGAGATAGTTTTTTCCAATTCTAAGGATTGGGTATGGGATTTGTTATCATGATCAAAACTATCTAGTAAGATTTGATTTTGTTTTTTTATCTCTTGTTTTTTCCCCCTTAGAACATCTAGAATTTGAGATAATAGGTTTACAGAATAATCTAATCTCGGAACTAGGGTTACAGAGTGAGAGATGTTTTCCATATGCAAGGGATTACAATTTACCAACATACCAACAACTGGTTTTAGATTTTGTATTTGAGGACATTGTCTCAAACAAATTTGTCACTACAGTTACACCGATCTACAGATACAATTTTGAATTTTTTTGAGTATTTGTGTAAAGGAATTTAGCTCTCAATTTTACCTAATAACAAATCAAGTGAATTCATGGTCAATGGGCATGCATTAACAGTAAGTTTAGAGGAATTTGGTTTGAGCAAATATGAAGCCCAAGCATACGTAGCGTTAATTTCCAAAGGAACAATTTCTGCCAGTGAATTGGCGTATTATTCAGAAATTCCTAGGACAAAAATCTATCCAACATTATTAAAACTTGAAAATAAGAAATTGGCAATTATTTCAAAGAGCAAGCCAATAATGTGTACAGCAATTGCACCTGAAGATGCTTTTGACGGAATTATTCACGAGCAGATAAACAAAGTAAACGCAATGAATTCACTAGTATCTAATCTAAAAAAAGCAAGTGAAGAAAGCAGAAAAACTAGGGGTTCTGAAGAAAAGAGATACTTTCACGTCGGTGCAAATAATGTATTAGCTCAGCTGCAAACAATGATTGAGGGTTCAAAATCTTCAATTAAAATAATGGCAGACCAATGGGGTTTTGGATTATTAGCAGAATGTAAAGAACAGCTATTGTCGGTTCTTCGCAGAAATCTCGAAGTCAAAGTACTGGCATCGCCATCACAGATTTGTTCGGAGTCATATAGAATGATTCCCGATGGTGTAGAAATTAGATCATCAGAGATTACTCAAAATTGTTTTATTTTTGATGAAGCAGAATTATTACTGATAAACAACGATAACGGAAAAGGGGCAATTTTTTCATCAACTGATATTCTAGGGTCAAACCAAGAAAGAATGTTCTCCTCAATATGGAAGAATGCCATTAAAACAAAGGCACTTGCAGATATGACAAAAACAGAGGCACAAGAGATTTACAAAATTATCAAGACAGTTAACGAATTGGGTTTACCATACATTCTTAATTCCTCAAGGACTTCAAAAAAATCAGAAAATGACTTGTTTAAACTACTAGAGAAGAACGGTGTTTCATTAAAGTCAAAATCACTTGATGACATAATAGAGATGATGGATGCAATAATGCAAATTACATGTTCAGGTCGTGTAAACTTTGAAGCAAATACAAAAAATATCACAGTTGAATCAAAATTAAACAGCGGGCATTCACTTCCTTGGACTTCAATATTAGACGGATGTCTTCAAAAACAAGGTTACAAAACAAGAACAGCTTACCAAAATAATTCATCTAAAGGTGAAAGGGTTCACATTAAAATTAGTAAAATCTAGATAAAATATTAAAAATCATTTCTCAGAATTCTTTTTTGATTCTTTATAGGCAATATATGAGATAAAATCAGATGTGCTATGAAATGGAGTGTTGCCCCTAAGACTTTTCTCAATAAACGCTGAAACTCTGATTGTTATGAGTTCGGAATTAGTCATGGCCATACTCTTGTTTGATTAATTCAATAGTTTTAGAATCAAATTTTTCAAAACATTGCTTTAATTGTTCTTCATCTAATTCTTCATCATGGTACAGCATTTTACTCTAAATCAGATTACCAAATAGAATTCATTATGTTAACAGATAACAAACATGTACTATTTGCTCAATATTTAGCAAATAATACTAAAACTGCATCAAAAAATAGAGATAAAAATTAAAATCAAACTAACAAAGAAGTACTAGTCTTGATTGAGAAAAAACTCAAAGAATTAGGGATTGATCTTCCCAATCCACCAACACCTGCAGGCTCGTATGTTCCTGCAATCAGAACAGGAAATTTACTATTTATTTCAGGGCAGATACCAATGAAAGACGGCAAAGTAATTTTTATGGGTAAAGTTTCGGAAAATAATTTAGAAACTGCACAAAAATCTGCAAAAATGTGTGCAATTAACATTTTAGCACAAATAAAAAGAGAGTTGGGGAGTCTAGATAGTGTTTCAAAAATTGTCAGATTATCAGGATTTGTAAATTCAACTCCAGAATTTTCACAGCAACCCAAAGTCATCAATGCAGCCTCTGATTTGTTTTTTGAGATATTTGGAGAGAGGGGAAAGCATGCAAGGATTGCAGTAGGAGTTGCAAGCTTGCCATTAAACTCGATGACTGAAATTGATGCAATTATCGAATTTTCCATGTAAAAATCAAATCAGAAATTTAAAAAATAAGAATATTGTGGCCATGAAAAACATACTTAATATACAAAAAGAAATTATGAGAATCAATGTCTAAAGCCATAGTTTTGGTATTAATTGCAATTTCATTTGTATCAGCATCAGCTTTTGCGGAGCCTTCAATCAAAGTTGAAGTATCCTCTGAAAACATAAAATCTTTAGATTCTGTCTTTGTTATTGGAACAATTTCAGGAGTTACTGATTATCTACCTGTAAAATTAACTGTAATGGGTCCAGATGGCTCAATTGTTTATGCTCCATTTGTCTCAATAGAGGATAATGGCGAATTTAGAAAGTTATTGCACCCAACAATTCCAAGTTTTAAGCCAGGAACGTACACTGTTACTGCAAGTCATGAAGACACTGAAATTACTGCAATGACCAAATTTACAGTAACATCAGAAAAAATTCCCAGAAATCCAAGTGTACCACAAGATACTGGAACAGTTATTGGAGGAGAAACACCTAGTGAACCTACAGCACCTGTATTAAGCGGATTAACAATTTCAGCTGATGCAATTAATGGTTCAGATGTCATCAAAATTAAAGGAAACACAAGTGTTAGAGGATCAGATATAACAATGATAGTAACATCACCTACCGGAAACATCATTACAGTTAATCAAGTTTCACCAGGACCACAGGGAGATTTCAATGTGGATATTAAAACAGGGGGTCCACTTTGGAAAGAAGATGGAATGTACACCATAACTGCAAATCAAGGAGCAGTATCAGAGTACAAAAAATCAATCAAAGTTGAAATTAAAGACGGATTAGTCATTCCTGAATTTGGCGTGATTGCATCACTAGTTTTAGTAGTATCAGTATTTGCAATCATTGTATTTTCAGCAAAATCAAAACTTAGTATTTTACCAAGATATTAAATTCAATTTTAAAAAATCAAGACTCATAATGAATTATTTGGATAAAATTAAATCACAAAAATGCATTTCACTTGAAACTTATAGAAAAAACAACCAACCAGTAAAAACACCAGTCTGGTTTGTGGTTAAAAATAATTTGATTTATGTAGTTACACGAAGTAAAACAGGTAAAGTAAAACGGCTTAAAAATAATAGCAATGTGAGAATTGCACCATGTACATTTAAGGGAAAAATAACAGGAGATGAAATCTCAGGAGTGGTCACAATACTCAATGATGAAGAAGCAAAAGAGGTAGTAAAATGGCGAGACAAAAAATATGGGCTTATTGCAAAAATTGCAAAATTTTTCAGTAAAAACAAGGGAGAATTTTTTGCAATCTCAATTAAAATAGACTAACTAATTTTTTGTAATTGTTTTTCTTTTTTTAATTTGTAAGCTGTCAATCCGGCAAACGCAAAAACAATTCCCAATCCCAAATAAGCCAAAACTTGACTATACTCTATTAAAACTGCAGAAATTCCCGTACCTACAACACTTGGAAGTAAAGATAAGACATAGAGCCACCATCCACAACAACCCAGAGGAACTAAAGAGAAGAATGAAAAAAACGATGTTGCAGCAGTACTTCCGGAATTGCCACCAAAGGCTTTGTTTTTAACATCAAGTCTACAACCCAATGATTTACTTTTTTCAGATAGAAATATCTGCAAACCAATTCCAATACCCATTCCAAAAATAATAATTGAGTTTAATTCAAATGCAGCATTAATTGCATAAAGTGGTTCTAATGCAGGAGTTGTAACTACAACTATCAAGAGATAAAGTAGAATGGTAATCAAACCAACAATCACTGCTTTTTGAA
>JABDKK010000070.1 GCA_013002265.1 Candidatus Nitrosopumilus sp.
CTGTATGTCCTTCTTGCCACAAAAATTCAGATGTTCTAAGAAATGGCTTTGTTGCTTTAATTTCTGCCCGAAGTGCTGTATTCCAAAAATTAATCTTTAATGGTAAATCTCTCCAACTTTGAATCCATTTTGAATATAACGTATATGCAAGTGTCTCTGAAGTTGGTCGTAAAGCTAACCTGTCTCCAATTTCATTTGTTCCTGAATGTGTTACCCAAAAAACTTCGGGATTAAAGCCTGCAAAATGTTTCTTCTCTTTACCCAACAATGACTCGGGAATTAAAATTGGAAGAAATCCGTTTCTAATTCCATTCTTGCTAAATTTTGAATCAAATGTACTTCTCAATGATTCCCAAATTGAATATCCGTCAGGTCTAAGAACAATTAGACCCTTTACTGGAGCATAATCTGCAAGTTTTGCTTTTAGAACAACTTGAGTGTACCATTCACTAAAATCATCATTTTTTGATACTGTAATGCCAACATCTTCTTTACTCAAACTAAATTTCAAAGAATAATTAAACTAATGAGCCTTTCGTGAGTAAACTTGTTTTAACATTATTTTAGGGGATCCCCTTTACAGAAAACTTTTCCCATGACTCTGCTTTGAAAATTAGGGCAAACAAAACACTGAATAAAATGGGTGTCTTCTTTCAAAACTGGACAATCTACGTATTCTTGTTTCATTCTTTTGAGCATTTTTGGACTAACTCCTTTTAGCTTTAGTTTTCCCTTATCATCCATCATTCCGGATGCTTTTAGTTCCTCTTTTACATTGTCAGGTAGTTTTTGTCTTCCTTCTCTTTCTTTAATTTCGACTTCGTATTTGCGTTCCAATTCTGCCATATTGAATATTATAACACTCGGTGATTTATTACTAGCGTTTTTTGGATCTCAATTTGGTTTAAACTTTAATATAATTAGTATTTTTTTGCAATTTAGATTTCAATTGCTAATAATTTTTGACGTGGAGGGGGTTTTATATGATGAAGAATATCTTCCACTTCTTGCAGAAAAACTACACAAAGAAGATGAAATTTGGGAAATCACAAAACAAGGAATTCAAGGAAAAATCAATTGGGAACAAGGTCTGAAAACAAGAGTTGCCGCTCTTAAAGGATTGGATGAAAAAATTTGTCAGGAAGTATCTGATTCTCTTCCTATAATGACTGGTGCAAAAGAGGCATGTAGAGTACTAAAAGCAGCAGGATGGAAACTTATGGCTGTCTCAGGGGGATTTACTCTGATGATGGATAGATTGAAAAAAGAATTGGAATTGGATTATGTTTATTCAAATGAATTAATCTTTAAAGATGGAAAATTAGACGGTGTCAAAATTGTTGTTGATTCAGATAAATCAAAATCTGCAAAAATCAAAATAGATGAATGGGGAGAAAAGAAAGAAAACATTGTTTGTGTTGTAGATGGTGCAAATGATGTAAAATTATTTGATATTTGTGGTCTAGGAATTGCCTACAGGGCACAAGACCTAGTAAAGGATTTGGCAACCACCACTTTGGAAGAAAAAGATCTGTCTAAGATCTTAGATATTATTAATAGACATTACAAATTAGCATTAGAAACCACTACTGTCACATAAACAATTTTTTACTACAACACTAGAGAAACACTACTTGGAAATTATCCCTATTCATATTGATAAAGAGATTGACACAAGTGATGATGTTTCTGAGATAATTATTGAAAATTCTGAATTAAGTGATGATGATATTGTTGTTATAGCTCAGAAAATTATATCAAAACAAGAAGGAAGAACTGTTGAATTATCTGCCGTCTCCCCATCTTTGTTAGCTAATGGGATTGGTTCTCAGTATCAAAAGGATCCCAGAATAATTGAATTAATTTTATCAGAATCAAAACGTATAGTACGAATGAAAAATGGTATTATCATAGTTAGGACAAAAAATGATTTTGTTTGTGCCAATGCAGGTATTGATGAAAGTAATGTGAAAAATGGGTATGCAACTCTATTGCCTGTGAATTCTGATGACTCTGCAAACAAAATACGAAAAAAAATTCATGAAAAAACAAACAAAAACGTTGCTGTGATAATATCTGATACTTTTGGACGTCCATTTCGTATGGGGCAGACTAATTGCGCAATAGGGGTTTCAGGATTAAATCCAATTATTGATTACGCTGGGATAAGTGATTCCTTTGGAAAAACCATGCGAGTATCTGCAATTGCAATCGCTGATGAAATTTCCTCTGCAGCAGAATTGGTTATGGGTAAAATTTCAAAATGTCCAATTGCTATAATTCGAAATTATTCCTTTGGTAAATCCTATTCATCTTCAGATATTTTGCTCCGACCAGAGCATGAAGATCTCTTTAGATGATTCCATGTCTCTTTCAATAGGATTATAATCCAAAGAAGAAAAATTCTTGTGAAAATGCCAATTAACACAGAACTACACTGCCACAACTCTTTTTCAAATTTCCATGTGGGTGAGGATGAACCTCCTTATGATTGTGACATTTCAATTAGAGATCAACTTGAACGATCATATAATTTGGGATTAGATGCCATTTTTGTAACTAATCATAATACTTTGGATGGATATCATCAATTATTAGAATACAAAAATGATCATCAGAAATTCAAAAACATTGATGTTTTTCCAGCAGAAGAAATCACTACAAATACTGGAGCCCATGTTCTGGCATATGGGATTCATGAGGCCATTTCACCAGGACTTTCACTTGAAGAAATAATTGATGAGGTCAAAAACCAAGGAGGAGTTTCATCTGCCCCTCATCCGTTTAGTTTACTTGATGCACTAAGGGATGATGCAAAAAAATGTGACATGGTTGAAGTTTTCAATAGTAATAATGTGGATGTACTATCTAATGCCAGAGCAACTCAATTTGCATTAGATAATAATATGATTCAGGTTGCAGGAAGTGATTCACATGTTCTCTCTACACTAGGAAGATGCGTAAATGTGATTGATTCAGAAAATAATCTGGATGACATTCTTTATGCAATGAAGCGTGGAAAAATTGAGATCTCTCAGACTGGATATGCATTACAAAATGAAACCCTTGATCACCTCAGATTTAAAATAAATAATTCTAAAGAGTATCTGATTGACTATATCTCTGAGCATTATCCAAACGCAAAATGGCTTTTAACATTGATGCTGAGAATTTATGATTCCAATCAAAATAGTCATGTGTGGTCATTATTTTACAAAATTGCAATTTATTTAATGAAGCGTATTTCTCAAAAAATAAATTTTCAAAATCAAGATCCTAGCTTCATGAAAGACAGAAATCTTGCTACTATGTTTAAAATGGCATTGTAATCTCAAGTAGGGCAAGCTAAACTCGAATATCTTTTATAGATACGTGAAGTATATCTAAAACACTACGGAAACTAAACTAATCAAGAAAATAAAAATTACATCATTGTTTCTTTGATAAAAATCAGTTTTCATCAAACTCTATAAAGCATATTTGTAAATGGATTCTATGAAACTACTCTGGGCGTTCCTCTTTTTGGTGTTATTTGTATTTGCTGGAATCTCTGAATCTATCGCAGAAGAATCTGCATCGAACACAACAATAACTCAGCAAGAACTAAAAATAATGGTTGAGAATTGGATGAATGATCCAGATGAAGATGATGCTAACCAACGTCTAGAAATTATGAAAGCATATTATGCATTTGAAGAAACTGGGGGACAGTTATCCAATGATCAAGATGGATTAACCCTGATGAACCAAATTAGAAAGATGGTAAGTCTTCAAATTCCAGTAGAGGAACTTGACCAATTAAGAAAACAAGTCCGAATTGAACTAGGACTAGAGCCATCATCTAAAGAAAAAATTATCTACATTGCTCCAAATCTAGTTGATTGTGTAGGCGTTGGTCCACAAAAATGCATGCAAGTTCGTTATGATGAAAATTCTAGCTGGCAGAATTTTTATGACTCTATCAAAGGATTTGATTTTGTAGAGGAAAAATCTTACAAAATCTCAGTCAAAGTAACTGATGTCAAAAATCCACCAGCTGATGCATCAAGTAAGAAATACGAACTGGTAGAAATCCTTGATCAAAAATCGTATGCTAAACACATTCCATACAAGAACTTATGTGCTCCAGGATTTACTTCACTTGGAGAAATATGTGTACTAAATGATAGATGTGGTCCTGGAGCATATCCTGGAAAAACCTGTGTCATGGATGGAGATATTCAACCCTATCTTAGACCGTTACAGCAGGGAAATGCAGGAATTGCAGCTACTGATGTAGTGTGTGCTGAAGGATTAAGCTTGATTTTCAAATCAAATGATGGATCTCCAGCATGTGTCAGTGATCAGGCAAAGATGAAGTTAAAGGAACGTGGATGGCAAACAGGCATGCCAATACTTGCATGCACATTGGAATATGCTCCTATTTGTGGTGTTGATGGTAAAACATATGGTAACAAATGCATGATTGACTCAAACCATATTGCTACAAAACATGTTGGTGAATGTACTGCTATGATTAAGGATACAAAAGGAGTCTTTGAGAATACATTAGAGTATGCTACTCACTCTCCTGTTATTGATGAACAAAAAGGATACTTTGTTACAGAAATTGCAGATGGTGTCTATTGGTTGGTTGGAAGTGGCTATCAGACAATGTTTCTAACAACAAGAGAAGGTGTAGTTGTAGTTGATGCGCCAAAACCAATTGGAGAAAAATACCTTGATGCGATAAACGAAGTTACTGCTGAGCCAATCACACACATGATTTATTCCCACCATCATCAGGATCACACAGGAGCGGCAGGAGAGATATTTCCTGAGGATATTACTTACATAGCACACAAAGACGCTGCAGACTTGCTTGTAACTGATAATGATCCTGCTCGCCCTATGCCAAATCTGATTCTTGAAGGTGATTTTAACGCCTTAGAAGTTGGAGACAAAACAATAGAGTTTCATAACATTGGTGACTTTCATTCTAAAGGAAATTGGTTGATACTTCTTCCACAACACAAGATTGGAATGCTAGTTGACTTGTTTCGCCCTGCCGAATCCCCTTACAGGGCATTTGGAGTTACTCCTGACATTGAATTATACTTGACAAGTCATGATGTCCTAATGACTTTTGATTTTGATGTATTACTAACAGGTCACACTAATCTTTTGGCAACAAAAGACCATATCGCCACAAACAAAGAATTTACGCAAAGTGTAATGGATAATGCAAAAACTGCATTAGATTCAGGAGAAGAAGATCCATTTGAGATTTGTACCATAACTACCATACAGCAATGGGAAGGAAAGCTTGGCAATCTTGATGTCTTTATGGTTGATCATTGCAATGCCATGATCACGTATTTGGAATCTCAATGAATTTAAGATCATAATTAAAATATATAGAAATATCTTCTGATTTTAGATGAAAAAATTTGTCAGTATTAGCACCAAACTCCTAATTTTGGTACTGGGAATAAGCATTGCTTCTATAGTTGTAACTTCAGGATTGGCATACAATTTTGCTGATTCTATAATCAAAGAAAATTTTGAAGAGTCATTAAAAGATGAATCTGAAACACGTGGAAGTACTATTGCATCTATAATTGAATCTAGAATTAACAAATTACAGGAATTTTCAAAAAATGAATCTCTTGCACACGCATTTGATGTTCTTATACCCGGTTTGGATGATGTATCTTTTAACAAAATCCTTGTTGAACAATCACCAATACTCCATTATGAATTTAATTTATTTCAATTAAATGAATTCGAAGCTGGAATACGAGACCTTCAGATAATCAACATGAGGGGAAAACCAATATTTTCTTTAAATGAGAAAATTGATCCCCTAACTTATGTTCAAACTAATTACAAAGTAAGTAAACCTGAAGTTCGATTTGTTCAGGATTTCGATAAGACACGATTGATGAAAATATCATTACCGGTTTATTCTGAAAATGGAAATCAACATGGAGTTATGATTGCAACAATGGGAAGTTCGGTCTTTGACAACATCTTGCTAAATCGATTCGGTTTACATGACACTGGTGAGGTTTACCTTGTTAATCATGATAGAATGATGATATCTGAATCCATATTTTTGGAAAACACACCCTTTAATCAAAAAGTAAACACCTTTGCGGTATCTGAGTGCTTTGAGAATGGACGTAATGTTGAAGCTGCAGATTATACTGACTATAGGGGAGTAGATATTTTTGGATATTCATACTGCAAACCTGATTTGGGATTTGTATTGTTGACTGAAGTTGATGAATCAGCCATTCTCAAACCTATCACAGATCTTCAAAATAGAATAATTTTAGTTGGCATAATTCTTATTGTAATTGCTAGTGTAATCACATTTGTACTCTCAAAGAGAATATCTGGTCCCATTCTTAAACTTCGCAATGCTGCAAAA
Organism: Candidatus Nitrosopumilus sp.; assembly: GCA_013002265.1. Lineage (GTDB taxonomy): Archaea > Thermoproteota > Nitrososphaeria > Nitrososphaerales > Nitrosopumilaceae > Nitrosopumilus. The sequence goes on from JABDKK010000070.1 coordinate 6,416, forward strand.
GAACTGTCTGCAGGTAATTTTGCCATAAGAACAAACATTCAGACAAACGATGAGATAGAACAACTATCCACTTCTTTTGATAATATGGCAAAGACATTGCAGGAGTCAATCTCTGCGATAGGTAAGCGAGAAAACATCATAAAACAACAAGGTGATATTTTATCCAAATACTTTGAGAAAAAACAAGACAGCTATGTTTGTTTGGTGGACCTGGTTGGCTCGTTGAAACTAACAAAAAACCTAACTGAAGAACAAAAGAAAAAGTATGGTGCTATTTTCACAGACGCTGTAGTTCCAGTCATAAAAAAATACAAAGGCATTCCTGTTAAAATTATTGATGATGCTGTATTGTTCTACTTTCCAATAACAGAACCAAAAGATGATGTCTTAGATAATGTGTTGAAATGTTGCCTGGATTTATCAAAATTAGATCAAAAACTTAATGAAAAGACAAAATCAGAAGACCTTCCTGGAATGGCATATAGAATTAGTACTGCATCAGGCATTGTTAATGAGGCAAAAACTTCTGATTCAGCCCTTGATGACATTTTTGGAGAGCCTGTAAATACTGTCTTTAAGATCAATCAGTATGCCTTGCCTAATGCGATTGTAGTGGATAATTCCGTGTATGAAAAAGCAAAAGATCTTCAATTCAAATTTACAAAAATAGACCAAAGTCTGATAAAAGATTTGGAATACACTGTATTTATTTTGTCCTCGAAATGATAGGGAAAGCTAATTTGTTATAGATACACTTTCACTTGTTAAAATAGCTTTTAATATGACAAAACGACCTTCTTGAATTAGATACTATGTCTGAATCTACTGAAAAGAAATTAGATGCTACGGGATTGTTTTGCCCTGAACCTGTCTTTAG
>JABDKK010000029.1 GCA_013002265.1 Candidatus Nitrosopumilus sp.
GTTTAAAATTCAGCAAAAATTACAAAAAAATTCAATTTCCAAGTTGGATGCATACCATGTAACTTTGAATGCATTTTATAAAACCTGGAAGGAGATGTGGCCAAACTAATCCAATAGTGAAAGTATGAAAAATTTACTGGACCCAAATCATGATTATTTGAAGACTGAAACAAACGTGAAGAAATATCTTCAAAGCTTATCTGATGCGCAAATAAAATCATATTATGAGATGATAGAGTTTACTACCTTTCCTGTACTCTTGGCTCAAGAGTACTCTAAGAGATTTAAAAAAACCAAAAAATGAATTAACCAAAATTATTGGAAAGGTTTTAAGAGGAATTATCTATCGTTTTTTGTTATGGACAGATTTGAAATCGTATCTTCAAATTTTTTGGAGCTGGCAAGTGAGCAAAGACTCAGAATTCTCTCAAATCTGAACATTAGATCCCATAGAGTATCCCAGATGGCTAAAAAACTAAATGTTACATCACAGGAAATCCATAGAAACCTTGAGCGCCTATCAAATTCTGGATTTGTCAAAAAAGGCACAGATGAGCATTTTCACATTACTACTGTTGGGCAATTGATGCTCAGTCAAATGCCTCTCATGCTGTTTGTCTCCACCAATCAGAAATATTTCTTGTCTCATGACATAGGACGACTGCCTGTAAAATTTACTAGAAGATTGGGAGTTCTTGAAAACTGTGAGCACATCAAAGGCGTGACTCTTGTATTGGATACTTGGAAGAAAATTTACAAAAACTCAAAAGAGTACATTTGTGATATTGTAAACGAATCACCTCCTGGAATGGATGCAACCTTGCTAAAAAGAATAAAAAACGATGTCAAGTATCGACATATCCTTCGCAAGGACCTCAAAGAACACGAAGGAAGAGAAGACGACTTGAAAAAGCTTGGATACTATGATTTGATTAAGAAAAATAAAATCGAACGCAAAGAGATTAGCGATATTGGCACAATTCTGATTCTAAATGAAAAAGAGGCCGGAATAATTTTTCCAACATCTGATGGTGAACCAGATCTTCGACACCTGTTTTATGGAAAAACCAGTATGTTTCATGAGTGGTGTGTCGACTATTTTGAGCATTACTGGAAAAAGGCAAAAAAGGTCTCTAGACATCACTCAACATAATTGCATATTACAAAAGAAGCTTAATTTCATAATCTCTGTTTATTCAAAATAATATACTGTGTTTTTCTATAATCTTCTATGCAGAACATTAATGACAAGTTTGGTGTTATAGTGTCTGTTGCTGTAACTGCCATTGCAATAGGTGCTGTAGGTAGTTTTGAATTTGCTACAGACGATTCAATTCAACCACAAGGTATCTCTGTAATTGATAGGACAGTATCAGAATTACAAAATGCTCCTGATGTGATTGACGATATATCGTCAGACGTAGTAGAAAAAACAGAAAATTTGGTAACTGACATCCCTGAAATTGCCGATGATATTTTAGAAGAATCTCAAACCCCTTCTGAAGTCTTGGATAAAACATCTGATGTGGTAGTTGATGTATTTCCAGATTTGCCAAAGGTGGTAAAGCAATCTGAAGGAAAATTGCTTGAAACTGTCAGCATTCCCATTGAGACCGGTGTTCCTGGGTGTGAAATATCTGATACCTGCTACATTCCCTACAAAGCAATCATGAAAAAAGGTGGTGAGGTCATATGGACAAACCATGATACACTCCCCCATACTGTGACTTCTGGCAATCCAAATGACGGTCCAGATGGATTATTTGACAGTGATTTGATAATGCCTGGAGATACTTACTCAATTAAACTGGATCTTGCATTTGAATACGACTATTTCTGTTTGGTTCATCCATGGATGCAAGGTAGCATTTCTGTAAAGTAAAATCCTTCTTTTTTAATTACATCCAGATAATTTTTCTAAAATGTTGAATATTCAAAGTGACGCTATCCAAAATTATAAGTAATTTCATAAGCTACTGTTTTTAAAATTAGCTTATTCTTTTACCAATGTTAATCTCAACTTAGAACAAAGTAATACCATGTTGAAACTCGAACAACTACAACAACTTGTTGAGGAAAAAGGTGAAGTCATGGTAATGTCTGACACTGGAGAAAAATTTGAACTCCACAAACACAACGTCAAATTTGACAGATCCTCGGATCTAGTAGAAATTGACGGGGATGCAAAAAAG
>JABDKK010000090.1 GCA_013002265.1 Candidatus Nitrosopumilus sp.
GTGAAAGCATATCTTGGTGATGTCAAACCGATTATGATAAGCGTTGTTTCATTTGCAATGATCGGTCCCTTTGCGCTCATTTATTTGATAAATAGTTCTTTCATTGAACATACAACTCAAAGTCCAGGGGGTTACTTTTCATTTGGTGCTTTATTGATACTGTCACTCATCTGTACGTTTTTAGCCAATATTTTGTTTTTCAGATTGATCCAGTTAACAGATGCTATTTTTTCAACTTCTGTCAGTTTTTTAATACCATTCGTCGCACTGCTTTGGGGATTTTTTGATGGCGAATTACTCAGTTTGTTTCATCTTTTGGCATTGATACTTATCCTCTCTGGTATATTTTTAATTAGGAAAAAGTAAGGCAAATTATTACTTACCTAAATATTTTATGCATAAAAACTTGATGCATAAGAATATTATGTATAATTTCATATTATGAATGCAAAATTATTCAGAGGAAGTCTTGATACCATTATCATCAAATTATTGTCTGATAACAAAGAAATGTATGGTTATGAAATCACGCAAAAAGTTAAAACACTAACTGAAGGAGAGTTTAAAATAACGGAAGGCGCCTTATATCCTGCGTTGCACAGATTAGAAGCCAAAGGATTGCTCGAAACGCAAACAAAAAGTATTGGTAATCGCTTTCGTAAATATTATCGGTTAACAGATTCTGGACAAACAGAAGTTAATGCCTTTTTAGAAGAAATGGATCAGTTTATCCAGACCATGCAATTATTAATGCAACCCAAATTAGCAAAGTGACCTAGTCAATCATGATGAAAGAACAACATTTTCAACAATTAAATGAAGATCAAATAAATCAAATATTTGATTACACCCATCGGCTTAACATCAGCTATAAAGACGTCCAGTACGAGATGGTTGATCACATTGCTTCCGGTGTAGAAGATCTTATGGATGAAAATCCATCAATGACATTTAACAGAGCGATGTACGAAAACGCTGGACAATATGCGCATTCTTTTTTTACGGACATTATTTCAAATAAAACAAAAGCATTAGAAAAATTTTGGCTGAAAAACTTCAGTTTATTTTTATTGAAATTTTTTACGATTCCTAGAATAATTTTGACAGTTATCTTGTTTTTGGGATTCAAATTTGTATTTGATAATTTTCAATATGATCAAATTTTAGACTTCATACTTGTCTTATATGTTCTCATTATTGTTTTTCTTCTTGTATTCAGAAAAAAAAGGTTAACCGAAAAATTCACCAGTCAATACCTAATATTAGAATCCTACAGAAAGGCAGTAAATGTTATGTTGGTAACGTTTTTACTTGTACCAGCTTGGATCATGAGTCAAACTTTTCGAGAGGAATATATGACTCCAATAATGAATAATATTCATGCTGTTTTTTTTACATCGATTATCCTCATGTTGTACAGTTCAAAAATTGTCTTTCCAAAGTTTCTGAAAAATGAGTTGTCAAAAAAGTATAATCATTTAGAAATCAAACTTGCTTAGTATGAGTCAACTTTCAAAAGAAGAAATACAACAAATATTTGATTATACAGAACGCATGAACACCAAGTACAAAGATGTTCAAATTGAAATTGTTGACCATATAGCCTCTGGAATAGAACAAGCAGATTTACGATACAAGGACAAGACATTTGCGAGAAAATTTTATGAATACACTGGAGAGTTGTCGAATGATTTTTTCTATCAAATTGAAAGTAGTAAGAGAAAGGGTATTGAGAAGCAGTGGTGGAGAATATTTTGGCAAAGTGTGATTAAAATAATTCACCCTCCTATGGTAATTGCTTGGATTTTGGTGTCTTTAATATTCTATTTCTTGATGACCAGATTTGGTGTTGAAGTAGAAAGCAAAATCTATATTTTTTTATTTTGGTTTGAACCTTTTATTATCTATTATTTATGGAAAACACAAAAGTTTGATGAACATGAAAATAATTATCTGTTTATTAAAATATTTGATGATATCTTGTTCAAAATATATGCCTTTGTATATCTGGCACCATTAATAATTAGTCATAATATTTTTGATTTTTTCACACCTAATAAATTTGTGATTGCCGGTTACGCGATATGGTATGGATTATTGTCTGCCATTTTATATATCATTTTTGTAGCCTTACCAAGAAGGTTTAGTAATCAAATCGAAACTAAATATCGACACCTCAATTTAAATTTAAGTTAACAATGGATAATAGCAGTCAACAAATAGAATTATCAGAAGATCAAATCAAAAAATTGTTTCTTTTTGTCAAAAGTAAATATGTTCGATATGTAGATGTCCAATATGAAATAGTTGATCATTTGGCATGTGACATAGAATCACTGATGTCAGAAGATAGCAAGTTAACTTTTGACCAAGCACTTACAAAAACGTATTCG
>JABDKK010000093.1 GCA_013002265.1 Candidatus Nitrosopumilus sp.
TAGTGATACTGTACGAGTACACTTATTCACTGATGATCTTAATAATAATTTGATTTCTATTGATGCTGGTCCGATTCAAAGAGTACCTGAGGGGCAAACTGTTACTCTAAGTGTAACCGGTGAAACACTAAACAAACAACCTATTCGTTATTCTTGGGTTCAAATGATGGGTACACAAGTAAACCTGAGTTCATTTATTGGTGATGAAATCACATTCATTGCACCCGAAGTAGGAGTTAATGAAGAATTACTGTCATTCCGAGTTACTGGATATTCTCCTGGAAGTGGATATGCAAATGATTTGGCTTTAGTGAAAGTTATACCCTCGAATGCTTCTCCAATTGCAGATGCTGGAGTTGATCAAAATGTTAGAGAAAGAACATTTGTTCATTTAGAAGGCTCTGGAACTGATCCTGATAATGATAAAATTAAATATTCCTGGTCCCAAAAATCAGGAATTCCAATTGATCTTCATCAACGTACTACATCTTCTGTGTATTTTATTTCTCCAACAATCCAGTCTCTATCTGAATCTCTAGTTTTTGAGCTTAAAGTAAACGATATTCACGGATTATCTGATACTGATGATGTAACGATTAATGTAATATCTCCTAATTCACCTCCTATAGTGTATGCTGGCACTGATAAGAGAGTTCTTGGCGGTTCCAGCGTTTCCATTATGGGGACTGCAGTTGATGTTGATAGTGATTCCCTAAAAATAGAATGGAAACAAATTTTTGGTGATACTGTAAACTTTGATAAAACAAATCTAAAATTATCCTTTACAGCACCTGATGTTTCGCCCACTGTCTCTAAACGATTAGCCTTTGAGCTTACGGCAACTGATCCTCAAGGATTATTCTCTTCAGATCAAGTAATAGTGTATGTATCGCCTGAAAATAGCTCACCAAAAGCTAATGCTGGCATGGACCTCTCTGTCAATGAAAACACTATGACTGATTTGAAATGTATTGGAAGTGATCCTGATGGTGATAGTCTAGGATATAATTGGACTACCTCTTCTAATGCTATTATAGAACAAAGTACCAGTTCTTCAACTTCTGTAAAAATCCCTAAGGTTCTTCGTGATACCACTATAACTATGACTTGTAGTGTAAATGATGGACAAAATTCTGCATCAGACAGTATGAATATTATGATTAAAAATATGTTAGACCTTGATATTGTTTCAGATGCTGGTGATGATAAAATTGTTAATGAAAATGTAAAAGTTACTTTGGATGGTAGTAAAAGTAATGACCCAGAGGATCAAAAACTAAACTACAAATGGACACAAATTTCAGGGGAGCAAGTTAAATTGTCTTCTACAACTGGATTGACTGCTTCTTTCACAAGTCCAGTTGTTGCTAATAACCAAATTAAAGTATTGACATTTGAACTAAAAGTCTTTGATGATAATGGACGCGTAAGTACTGATGTTGTGACTATCACAGTAGACCCAGTTAACTCAACACCTGAAGCTATTGCTTCTGCGAAGCAATAGTTTTTCAATGTTTTACACTCATTACTTTCCTTTGACTAGATTGAACAATTGCCTAACTGCAAGCTTGGGGTGATGGGTTGCTAGTTTTAACATATTTGATAACCCAAAATCTGCTTTTATAAAATCCAAAAACTCTTCTGGTTTTAACTCCTTAATGATGTCTAACTCTTTATCCCATTCTTTATCTGTTAAACCTATCCATCTGTTCTGAACTTTGCCTGCCGAATTAATTTTAGACTCTATGTCTTTTTTCCAGTTTTTCTCATATGGATACAGAGATTTTGCATCTGTTTTGCCATTTTTAATTGCCTCTGAGGCAACTTTTCCAGCCACTCTGCCAAATTTTATTGCATATCTTATTCCTTCTAGTACCAATGGGTTGGCCTGTCCTGCAGAATCTCCAACTAGAATCAAATTATTAAAAACTGTTTTTCTTGACAGTCCGTCATTGGGAATTAATCCGTAATGAAATTCTATGGGTGTAATGTTTCCAAGTTTTTTAATCGGTCCAACCTTTTTGTCGATTAATTCTTTTAATCTCTGAGTAGGATCAACATTTGATTCTGGTTTTCCAACCCCCACTCCAATCCTTACAATATTATTTCCTAGAGGAAAAATCCATGCATATCCAGCAGGTGAGTATTCTTGTCCTACCATTAACCACCATGTTTCTGAATCAACGCTTTCTACTTTGGCTTCATATTCTGCACCTGCACCAAATCTTTCCCATTGAGGTGCAAATCCCATTGCTTTACAAACAGTAGATGAAAATCCACTTGCATCAATTACTACTTTTGAATGAAAAGTAACTTTCCCATTAGAGCCTGTACCTCTAACTCCTACAATATCCCCCTTATCATTTCTAATGCCGTCATTGATGTTGATTTTGAGAAAAATATCTGTACCCTCTTTTTCAGCTTGTGATGCTAACCATCTGTATGTTTTTCTTACGTCTAGCACTGCTGCTCTTGGGATTGAATCACTAATTGTAACTTGGTTATTTGGTGAACAAAATGAAAAATTTTTGATTGGATTATAGCACTTATCTGGAATTCCAAATTCTATGATATTTTGGATCCATGTAACTCCACTAGTTCTAACAGTTTCTGCAATGAAGTTCTCTTTTTCTATTAGTGCAACTTTAACTCCATTTTTTGCTGCAGCATATGCTGCTGATGAACCAGCTGGACCCCCACCAACTACTACCAAATCATAATCATATTCCTTATCCAATTCATATGACGTGAGAATTCTCTAGGATATAATTTTGAGTAAATAATGTGTGATTATTTTTTTAAAACAGGATTTCCTGTTGAATCGTTTTCTCTTTCTGCATCAAAAGTTTCCATATGTGCTGGATCCCTGTGCATATAACTGTGTATTTCGCCTTCTTTTTTCCTGCAAAATTTTGAGTGAATTGTCTCTTCGATTTTTAAAGTGGTTTCATTCTCATGAAATAGTCTTTTTCCGCAATCTGGACATGTTGCCTCAGGCATAAATCCTGTTTGTATTAAATCTATTTAGATGTTTCAAACTGAAATATCCTTGTTTTTCTACACATGAACCCAAACTTTAGATGTTTAATAATTCATCATTCATCATGGATGAATCTGAAATCTCGTCTTTTTTGATGTGGTCTGGCATAACTGCAATTATCATGATTGTTTCTGGATTAAGTTATCGTGTGTACTTGAGGAAAAGGAATCGTGAGATCCCTTCATTTTGAAAAACAAGGAATCCGTGGATTGGTAATATCTGAAAGCTTAAAAAAATTCGACAAAATCTATTTTTTCTGGAGTTGTGATGAGATGTGATTTTTTAATTGATGTGTTTGCATTTGGTAGTTCTACATTAGAAGGTGATGATGCCACTGATACAATACTGAAAATGTACAATGATCTTAAAAGAAATGACATCCGTTTTGTTTTGATTTCCGTATTGGTTGTTTCTATGTATAACATTGTTGACATACGAAAATTAACTGATATAATTCAAATTCCTATAATTGGAATATCTTATAACCTCTCTCTTGGATTAGAGGATGCAATTAGACATAGTTTTCAAAATTCATATGAATCAAAACTCGTTGCTTATAGGAAGTTAGGACCTAGAGAAAAAATAACTCTAAATAATTCTCATGTAGTGTATGTCCGAAAAGAAGGTTGTAATTTGAATGATGTATAAAACCTTTTAAACAAATTAACATTATCTTGTTCCAATCCTGAAGCAATTAGAGTTTCACAATTGTTAGCAAAAACAATACTTCAAAAAGGATTATCCCTCTGATGCTGATTTTCCACCATCTACATTAAGAATTGTTCCTGTTACCCAGTTAGCCTCATCAGATGCAAGATATAATGCTGCATTAGCAACATCTATTGGTTCTCCAACTCTTGCAAGGGGTAATCTTTCTTCCAATACTTTTCTTGCTTGAGGGTCATCCAAATATGGTTTTATCATTCCTGAATTAATAATTCCTGGATTTACACAATTACAACGAACATTTCTTCTAGCATATTCTACTGCAATTGATTTTGTAAACATCGAAATTGCTGCTTTAGTTGCAGAGTAAACTGCCAAGTGAACCCTGGGTATTGCTCTTTCACTTGAGATCGAACCAATGTTTACAATGGAGCCATTTTTGACATCAGACATTTTTGAAAGTACTGATTTGGTCATATGAAATACTCCAAATAGATTGATGTCGATAAGATTCTTAATTTCAGAATCTGACATGCTATCAAAATGTACAGGATCATTAATTGCACCTGCATTATTCACTAGAATGTCGATTTTGCCATATGTATCCATGATTTGATTTACTGATTGAGAAACCTGTGATTCATTTGTAAGATCACACGAAATAGAAACTGTGGACTCTTCATTTCCAACTTCTTTTCTTGTTTTCTCCAACTTTTCCAAGTTTCTTGCTATTAAAACAACTTTTGCTCCTTCCTCTACAAATCTCTTGACAATTCCTTTTCCGATGTCACTTGATGCACCAGTAACAATGGCAACTTTATCATTTAATCGCATAATTTGATATAATTGTCATAGCATATAGAATTTTTGCTGAATTTCATTCGTAAAACTTGTGTTAATTTTTGTCATTGATTTTTTTGATGTATTCAATTATTCCTGTATAGTCTATATCTCCAAATCCCTCCCTAATGGCATTCTCATACAC
>JABDKK010000097.1 GCA_013002265.1 Candidatus Nitrosopumilus sp.
GATCATGAGTGTTGGCGCACTGCTTGATGAATCTATATATGATATCTTATCAGATGCATGCAAAGATTTCAAAAAAACTATCTACCTTCCTTCAGGTGCCATTGCAGGACTAGATGGAATTAAATCAATTAGAAATGAATTAGACTCTTTATCTATTACAACAACTAAACATCCACGATCACTAAAGGGCGCAAAGTTTTTTGAAAATTCTGATATTGATCTAGATGATATTAGTTCAATAACAAAAATTTTTGAAGGAACTGCCAAAGAAGCAGTATCATTATTTCCTGCAAACATCAATGTTGCAGCATTATTGTCCTTGAGCGGAATTGGAAGTGAAAAAACCAAAGTGAAAATTTTAACTGATCCTGATACTGACAAAAATACTCATCATATAGAAGCCTCAGGAAAATTTGGAAAGATGACCTTTACAATAGAAAATTTCCCAGATCCTAATAATCCTAAAACAAGCAGATTGGCAATTTTGTCTGCAATTGAAACACTAAGAAAATATTGCTCTGATGAGATTCAAATTGGAACCTAAAATGGCAATAATTGCCACATTTGATAGGTTTTAAGAGAATTCTGGACTACTTCTCTTTCTTTAAATCCCTTCAACTTTAATTTTCAATGTATCATGCTTGTCCAGCAATCATCAAAACTCAAAGATGAGATTTTGAGACTAAAAAAGGAAAAGGATGTGGTGATTCTTGCACATAATTACCAAATTCCAGATGTACAAGATGTAGCTGATTTTACAGGGGATTCTTTGGGACTTTCAAGACAGGCAGCTAAAGTGAAACAAAAAACCATTTTGTTTTGTGGCGTAAACTTTATGGCTGAAACTGCAGCTATCATCAGCCCAGAAAAAAAGGTCTTACTTCCTGATCTGGAAGCTGGTTGCTCATTATCTGATTCAATTACAGTTGATGAATTAAAAAATTGGAAGAAGCAGTATCCTGGTGCAATTGCAGTAGGATATGTCAACACTACAGCAGAGATTAAAGCAGAGCTTGATTATTGCTGCACTTCATCAAATGCAATCAATGTTGTAAAAGCAATTCCAGAAGATAAAGAAATCTTGTTTTTGCCTGACATGTTTTTGGGATCTTATGTTGCCAAAGTTACTGGAAGAAAAAATATGCATATTTGGGCAGGAGAATGTCACGTCCATGCTGGAATTACTGCAGAAGATGTAATAAAAAAAATTGATTCAATAAAAGATGCAGAATTTGTTATTCATCCAGAGTGTAGTTGTACTACCCCTATGATGTATGATGTTGCAGATGGAAGTTATGATGATAAAAAAGTCTCGATTCTTTCTACTGAAGGAATGTTAAATCATGTTAATGAATCAAAAGCAAAAAATTTTGTTGTTGCAACTGAAACTGGGATTTTATATAAAATGAGACAACAAAATCCTGAAAAGACATTCATTCCAGCTTCAGATAAAGCTGAATGTCAATACATGAAGATGATTACGCTTGAGAAAGTATATGATGCATTAGTTAATGAAAAGAATGTTATCACAATACCAAAAGAAATTGCAGACAAAGCTCGTCTAGCAATTGATAGAATGCTTGAAATCAGCTAATCTGCGTGACTGTCTTTGGTTGGACTATTTAGTAGAGCGCCAAAGGATCCTCAAAAGAAAAAAAATGTAGCCAAGATTAAAGAACTCAAAAAACTGGTTAAAGAAAAAAAGTATACAAAAGCTCTAAAATCAGGAACAGAATATTTGGTAAAAGTTCCAAATAATCATGATGTGTTGTTTACTGTTGGTGGAATCTATTATTTGAAAAAAAAATACAGAACTGCAATATCTTATTTTGATAAAGCACTAGAAATTGGTTCTTATGATCTTGATGTCTTGCTACTAAAGGCATATTCCCATCAAAAATTAGATGAAAAAAAACATGCAGTTCAATGCTGTAATAAAATAAAGGAAATTGATCCAAAAAATAAAGCCGTTGCAGAATTACTATCTCAATTGGAATCTTAAATCTCTAAACTCATATCAATTCCTTTTACAGAATTTGTAATGCTTCCAACTGAAATTATATCTACTCCGGTTTGACCATAACTGTGAATATTTTTTAAATTAATTCCACCTGATGCCTCAAGCAATACTTTATTTCGTAATTTCTTTTCTTTTAGAACTTGGATTGTCTTTTTTATTTTTGATGGAGAAAAATTATCTAACATGATAATTGATGCACCTTCCTTTGCAGCAAGTACTGCATCTGATATGCTCTCAACTTCGACCTCAAATTTTTTGTATTTTTTCTTTGCTTTTTTGATTAATGAATCCAGTGACTCTTCCACTGCAATGTGGTTGTCTTTTATCATGACCATCTCATCTAGTCTGAGTCTGTGTTTTTTGCCTCCCCCAATTTCTACTGCTTCCTTGTCAAAATATCTTAGACCCGGTGCAGTCTTTCTTGTTGCATAGACTTTGGTTTTGTTTGGAATTTGTTTAACCAGTTTATTTGTTTGAGTTGCAATTCCACTCATTCTAGTTAGTAAATTCAATGCAGTTCTCTCACATGTTAAAATTTTTGATGCATCACCAGAAATTTTTATTATGGTTTGGTTTGGTTTGGTTTTTGCACCATCTTTTCTTAATATTTCTACTTTACATCCTTTTAATTGGAAAATTTCTTTGGCATACTTTGCTCCTCCCACTATCGCATCTTCTCTTGAAATTATTTTGGCTGTAATCTTTTTTTTGGATAACAATGTGGTTGTAATGTCGCCTTTACCTATGTCTTCAGCTAGAAACCTTATCAACTGTTTTCTAGAATTAAAAGTCAATACAATGATACAATCAAACTATAATTTTAAAGATTTAGAAATTTTTTATGTTACTTTAATTGCATACTTGCCTTTTTGAGTGATGCCTAAAGTTTTTGATATCTGTGAATTTGTTGGATCAACTACTAGTACAATTCCATTCCAATCAGGTGTCAGGTCTGATGATTTACAAACAGGACAAACTTTTCCTGTTGTTACAAATTTGCATTTTCTACAAGCCATCTCTCGTGCCATTTCAACTTGCCTCTACTTTAGCTTCTTTTGCAGCTTCTTCTGATCCACCTGCTTTCTTTATCTCTTCTTGAATCCACTCGTCTGCGCCAAGGAATGGTTGTCTGCATGTGATTCCAATCTTGCCCATTGCCGCTGCCTTTCCTAGAGAAACAGCAGTAATTCTTGCACGAAGTGTTGATCCTACTTTTAATGTTCTTCCACTTTGATTAGCCAAGATCATTCCCGACTTTACATCGCTTTTTAGGTAATCATCCATGACTTGTGATAAGTGTAGCAATGCATCAGTTGGACCGATTCTTACAAATGCACCAAAGTCTGTGATGTCTACAATTTCTCCCTGGACAATTTCTTGCAGCTTTGGATAAAATGTCAATGCTTCAAATTCCACTTTGTGGAATGTTCCGCCGTCACCGGCAATCATTTTTCCCATCTCATCAACTTTGGCATCCAAAATCATAATGATGTATCCTAAATCGGCATTAATCATGCTCTCGTACTTTTCTTTGAGGATGTTAACTGCAGCCTTTTTGAGTGTGGTTCCAAACAAACTTGGAGGAATCCTAACAACATCAACTAGGGTAGATATAGAAAACAACTGTGCTGTTTTTCTTGAATTTCAATTTATGAATCTTTGGGTGATTTAGGCTGAATTTTCTAAAGATTTCGCTAATTTTTCAAATAAATGCCAATTCTTTTGTCATGTAACTTATGTTTAAATAAAGTGAAATGGCTTTTTGACGCAATGGTTGGAATAGATCAAGTTCTAGAAAAACTCAGTACTGTCATTGATCCTGATTTGAAAAAAGACATTGTTTCAATGGGTATGATTAAAGACTTGGAACTAAACGATGGAAACCTCAAATTTACTTTAGAATTAACTACCCCCGCATGTCCTTTCAATGTTGAGATTGAAGATGATGTCCGAAAAGCAATTGCTGAACTTACTGACTTGAAAAATTTTGATATGAATGTGACTGCCAAAGTCATGGAAGGTCGTTCACTTGATGCAGACACTGGAATGGCAACTGTCAAAAATATTATCGGTGTTGCAAGTGGAAAAGGCGGTGTAGGTAAATCAACAGTCTCATTGAACTTAGCTCTTGCATTATCTCAAACTGGAGCCAAAGTTGGATTACTTGATGCAGATATCTATGGACCAAGCATTCCATTAATGCTTGGCATGAAAGATGGGTTTATGGAGGTTGAGGATAATAAACTGCAGCCAGCACAATCAAATGGATTACAGGTTGTGTCTTTTGGATTCTTTGCAGAACAATCTCATCAGGCAGCAATTTATCGTGGTCCAATCATTTCAGGAATCTTAAAACAATTTCTTGTTGATACAAATTGGTCTGATCTTGATTATCTTATAGTTGATCTTCCACCAGGAACAGGTGATATTCCATTAACTCTGGCACAAACAATTCCAATTACGGGAATTCTTGTTGTTACAACTCCACAGGATGTTGCAAGCAATGTTGCAGTAAAAGCAATTGGAATGTTTGAAAAACTAAATGTTCCAATTATTGGTGTAGTTGAAAACATGAGTCATTTTATCTGCCCCAACTGCAATGACAAACACTATATCTTCGGTGATGGTGGTGCAAAAAAGATTAGCGAACAATTTAAAATTCCATTCTTAGGTGAGATTCCATTAAATTCAGGAATCATGTCTGGCTCTGATTTAGGAAAACCAATCATGATTACCAACCCTGATTCTCCAAGCGCACAAGCTTTTAGAGCAAGCGCAAAAAACATTGCAGCACAGTGTAGTATTCTTGCATCAAAACTACAGCAAGAAATGGAATCTGAAAGTTCCAGTGAATCTGCACCAGAGGCAAGTACAAGCTAGCCTGATTTTTCGTGAAACTTCCTGATTCTCTAAGAGACCAACTGAAAATTCCTTTAGGTATACTAATACCTGAAAGTCAAGCTGACAAGGATCATATTCAAAAATATCTTTCAGACAGTCCTTATCTTATCACAGTAGGTGATAGAACAACTGAAAAGATGATCAATTTTGGTTTTATTCCATCCCTTCAAATAATTGATGGACAAGAAAAAAGAAAAAAAAGAGAGCCTCCAAAATTATCAAACGCAACTGAACTGCAAATTGATAATCCTGCAGCCCAAATCACCTCTCAAAGCATTGATGTTATCAAAAAATCTTTTTCAATGAAGGGCCCAATCAGAATCCTCGTAAACGGAGAAGAGGATCTTTTGGTTCTTCCTGTTTGCATTTATGCCCCTGAAAATTCTCTAGTCATGTACGGTCAGCCAAACGAAGGATTAGTAGTAACAAAAATTACTACAGAAATTAGAAATAAAGCACAAACACTTCTTGATTTAATGGAATAATTGGGGTATGATGAGACGGTGGCTGTATGATTTGTGATTACTCTACTAAAACCTCTGACCCTATTAATTCAATATTTTATCGAATCAAAATCAACCAAAATTCTCACAACATTTGACATTTCAAGATAAACACAGATTCTCATACTAAAAACATGAAACTTGATGATGAACTTAGGTTATGTATTTTAGAACAAGTTGGAATATACTCTAATCGTTTTTCAATTCCTGAACCTAAAATTCTTTTATCTACAAAAGAAGTTCTGGATACTCCAAAAGAAATGACTGAAGGTAGACGAACATCTGCCTACAAATATTATGGTGTGTCTTATCTTCAACATAATCTCATATTCATCAACGTTCGAAAAATTCCTGACGAGAAAATACTAGAAAATACTATAGTCCATGAATTGATCCATATGCGATTTCCATATCTTGCACATGGAAAGCGATTCAACAAGTTGGTAAGACAAGGACTAAGAGGAAAATCTTTTCTACCCTATAGAAAAAGAAGTAAAATTTCTGCTATTTGATTTATATTTCCCAGAAAGGGGCAAGCTCAATATAACATGGAAATCTCCGAAATTCTGCCTTTTATTGCAGGAATTGCATCATTTTTAGTTGCAGGAGGTCTGGTTGCTTGGATTTCAAAACAACCCGCAGGAACAAAGGAGATGATGGACATCTCAAATGCTGTCAAAGTGGGAGCCGCAGCATTTCTAAAACGAGAAATGAAAATAATTGTTCCAGTAGCTATTGCATTATCTGTTATTATTGGAGCATTTTTACAACCATCAAACGGATTGGCATTTGCAGTTGGTGCAACACTTTCTGCAGTTGCTGGAGTTATTTCATTAAAAATTACAGTTAAAGCAGCAGTTAGAGCTGCAAATCTAAGTGGTAGCGGACTAGGAAAAACATTTGCTATGGCCTTTAGGGGAGGAGCTACAGTAGGCCTTGCAGTTCCAGCAATGGCACTATTAGCTATTACCGGCCTTTATCTAATTTATCCAGATCCAATCACAATTGCAGGTGTAGGTATTGGGGCTAGTCTGATTGCATTATTCATTAGAATTGGTGGTGGTATCTTTACAAAGGCAGCAGATATGGGCGCTGACTTGGTTGGAAAAGTTGAAGCAAACATTCCTGAAGATGATCCTAGAAACCCTGCAACAATTGCAGATAATGTGGGTGACAATGTAGGTGATGCTGCTGGAATGGGTTCAGATGTTTATGAATCATATATCGTTACAATACTTGCAGCATTACTTATCGCAGCACTAATTGGTGCACCAAACTATTTCCTTTATCCCATCCTTATTGGTTCGTCGGGAATGATTGCATCGATAATTGGTGTTGTAATTGTTGGCTCTAAGAATATTACAGATGTTATGAAGCCTCTAAATCGTTCATTTTATGTCTCGGCTGCAATTGCAATTGGATTAAACTACGTATTCATTACACAATTTATCGAAAACTCTACTGCAGGATATGCATTATTTGGAACTACTGTAATTGGAGTTATTTTAGTTCCTGTCATTCAAAAAATTACTGACTTTTACACAAGTTACAAACACGGTCCTGTAAATGAAATTGCAGACTCTGCCAAATGGGGATATGCATCTCTAACTTTAATGGGAATTATCAAAGGAATGCAATCAACTGGCCCATTTATGATTGCATTAGTTGTCGCAATTATTATCTCATATGCCATTTCATCAGCTGCTGCCCCTGAAGGTGCAGATCCTGTTTTGTATGGAATTTTTGGAACTTCACTTACTGCAATGGCAATGTTGAGTCTTGCTGGAATTGTTCTAAGTATTGATGCATTTGGTCCAATTGCAGATAATGCCGGTGGTATTGTTGAGATGACAGGAATGGGTGAAGAAAATCGTAAAGTCACAGATGAGATTGATGCAGTTGGAAATACTACAAAAGCAGTGACTAAAGGATTTGCCATTGCAAGTGCCGCACTAGCTGCCCTTGCTATGATTCAGGCATTTCAGTTTGAGGCCTCACATATCTTTGAAGGCGTTTTAGATTTAGATTATAGTTTAACAAATCCTGCAATTATTGTTGGTCTCCTTATCGGTGGATTAATTCCATTTATTATTACAGGCCAATTGATTAATGGTGTATCTAGAGCCGCAGGAAAGATGGTAGATGAGGTCAGAAGACAATTCAAAGAAGATCCTGAAATTCTTACCGGAAAATCAAAGCCTGATTATGCAAACTGTGTAGACATTGCAACTGTTGCATCAATTAAAGAACTTTGGAAGCCGGCAATTGTGGCAATTATTGCTCCCATTATTTTGGGTGTTTTATTGGGCCCAACTGCAGTGGCTGGATTACTTATGGGCTCAGTTGTAACTGGAATTCTTTTGGCATACCATCTGGCAAATACTGGTGGTGCATGGGATAACGCAAAGAAACTAGTTGAAATGAAAGGGGAGAAAGGCTCTGAAGTTCACAAAGTTGCAGTTGTAGGTGATATTATTGGCGATCCTTACAAAGACACAGCAGGTCCTGCACTAAATACCGTGATCAAATTACTAAACACAATTGCAATTGTCTTTGTGTCTGCGTTTGTAGCAATAATTGCAATCTAATCTTCAACTAGTATAGTCATATCCAATTCATCAACTTGAGCTTGAATTGCTTTTTTTAGAGTCTCACTATGTATGTCGCAGAATTTGAAATAATCATCAGCAGTTTGAAAACAACCGCAAATCCATTTTGTTTTTTTATCTCCTTCTACTGTCCACTTTGAATATTGATGTTCTTCCATGAATTATCTGAGATTGTTTATCTAAAAAACATAGTCTTGTAGAAAAAGAAAAAAGTTTAAGGACAGCCTTCCATTTTCTGGATAAAGTAGCCTTTTTCCTTAATTGCCTGCTCTACAGGCTCTGGTGCTCCTTGTGAATGGCAGAATTGACACTCATTTGTAGTCATCACTGCTTCTCCTTCACCAATTGACTGTAGCCACTCTTTGCCATATGCTAGGGCTTTGTCATGATCTTTTTCACCCGTTATTACATCAAAGTGCATGGTATGACCATCTTTTGCTTTGACATAGGTGTCGTATACGTGAAT